>JAHIVR010000217.1 GCA_018816625.1 Nanobdellota archaeon
AAATGTCCCCTACCTGAAAGTCTTGGTTAATGCAACACAGTATGGCATCCCGTTAATCGCAATCTAAACTTTAAGCCTTCGCTGGTTGAGGCTTAAAATCAGCCAGCAAAAAAAAGAAGGAGGAGTAATGAAAGTAACCAATGGAGAAATAATGTTATGCAAGGGGGCACTGGAGGAATTGGTTAAGGTAAAATTGCCAGTTAGGGCGAGCCTTCAGGCTGCCAAGTTTGCCAACAAGGTCAGTGTTAAACTGAAGGCAATAGAGGATGTTAAGAACGGACTAATCAAAACCTACGGCACGAAGGACGATAAAGGGCAAACTAGTGTAACACCTGAGTCGCCTGAGTGGGAGCAGTTCGTCCAAGAGTTTAACGAGCTGATGGACATAGAAGAAGAATTTGTTTTTGAGAAAATCAGGATACCAGAAAAGGTAGCGGCTACCTGCGATGCTTGCCATCATAATATGGATAAAGGGCTAGAATTAGAACCTTCAATCCTGATGGCTTTGGAAAAATTCCTAGAGGTTGCTTGATGGAGAAGGGATGTAGAAATGGGAAACACGACTTACTTACTAGGGAAGAGTTTGAACAAGGTTACGTAGAGTGTAGCCAGATAACTTTAGACCAATTACACGAGTTTGGACTACAAGTTATCACTTGTGATTGCGGAGATGAACTGTGTAAAGGATGGGCGATGGTTCACAAGGAAGAGCCTGCCCTACTCACAGTGGCAGGCATCTCCTTCTTTCACCCCCCTGGGGGCGCAACCTCCCTCAGGGGGGAACATAGAGGTAACAAAATATGAGTGCTTGGACTTGTCAGAGAGATTGCTTCGTATACAGTAGATACCACACTGAGGGTAGAGTCTACGAATTTTCCGATGATGTAATAATCTCACCAAAGAATTTTAAGCTTGTAGCAAAGGTCTACAAGTGTGATGAGTGCGGAAAGGTGGTTAGCACTGCTTTAGCATTAAGCGGTCACTCACGCTCGCACAAAAAGGAGGTAACAAATGGCAATACCACGAGTTAGTGTATCTGGTGTGCTTGCGGCTGATACGGCGGTAAAGGCGACTAGCGGTGCGGTCTACTGGATTACAGTATCCGATACGGCAGCACTGGCGATAGAATTGAATAATAGCACTGCAAATGGAGGGACTGACCTGTGGGCTATAGACCTTCCTACGGGTGGTTATCTCCATGCTATCTTCAATCCGCCGTTGCCTTTTGATATAGGAATTTATCTTGATGTTAGCACGACTTCTTGTAAGGTAACAGTTGGTTATGCGTAGAGAATAGGTAGGAGATAAGTAATGCCATTACTCAAGGGCAAAAGTAAAAAAGTTATCTCGGAGAATATCCGCACAGAGATGCACGCTGGCAAGAAAAAGAAACAGGCAATCGCAATAGCTATGCGGAAGGCTGGGAAGAAGAAGAAATGACAGACGCAAAAACTGGTTCAGGTATAGGTATAACTTGGGGAGCTGAACATAGAACGGGTGATGGCAGGTTAATCTCAAAGCAAGTGAGTCTTGAACCGCCAGCAGCCCCGACCTGTATCAGACCTAAGTGCTTAATTAAATACTTATGGGTATCACTAACCTTTGCCTTGATAGCTTCTTACCACGCACGGAGGACTGCCTATGCGGAGAAGAACAGGAATAAGGTAATACTGGAGAGATACCGAACTGGAGAGCCGAGTCCCGACAATCTAATCAAGGCGATATACGCCAACATAAAATTAACTTGCCCAGTATGTAGGAAAATAAACACAGGAGGATGGTAATATGGCACAAACTCAAAAGCCGACGACTTTAGGCTACGCAGAGGTAGCAAAACTAATGGTAGGGGTAACTACCGCAATGGCAGCAGGAGCTAGTGGTCTGAAGAGTGTAGTAGGACTCACTGGTGCTTGCACGGCAGCAGAGGCATCAACCTTTGCTAATCCCGGGGGTGCTACGAAACTAGCAGCTAACGGGTTCACGCTAGTTAACGCTGATAGCGTAACCTCATCTGCTGGCGTAGTAACGCTAGATGAGGTATTCACGTGCACAGGAACGCAGTCAGTCTCAGGATTTGCTGTAGAGAATGACGATGATGATGTGGTGTATGCCGAGTGTTGCTTCAATGCTGCGTTAGCTTGCGAGAATACTGATACCGTAACCGTTCAGATGACGAT
>JAHIVR010000033.1 GCA_018816625.1 Nanobdellota archaeon
ATTCCTGGCTGACGACCCTCTCTTAGTAATTGTATTAGCGCATCTGTAGCTGCAGTTTTACCAGTTAGTGGGAGGAACTCGTGGGCTTCATCAATAAAAATCCATACTAGGGGGTTTTCTTTTTTTTCTTCTTGTGAAAATAGGTTGAGTCCCTTAGACACGGATTCTACCTCTTCTTGTTTTCTTGCTGTCATTCTCTGATTGAATATTTTTCTTGATATAAGGCTTATTACTAGTGCTCTTACATTGAAGGCTCCGATAGAGTTGTAAACACTTAAATCTAGTATTGATGTTTTTCCTGGATTTATTAAATCTGAAACCTGGGTAGATTCTTTTTTGTTTTGAGCAAATACTCCCCATGTTTCTGCTGCCTGGAAAAGTCCGATTGCAGCATTTTTAGTGTCTGTAGAGCTTTTTTTGTCTTTTTCTATTTCAAAGAGAATATCCTCTATACTAAAGAAATCATTTTCTTTTAAATTTGAAATGGTTCTTTCTATCAAAACAGATATGGGGTTTATAATGTCAAGTCCAAAGGTTAACACCCAGTCTGCAGAGTTTAGCTCGGTTGGATCTAAAGCAAATTTAGCGTCCGCCGGTATTGATTTTTCAAGATACGAAGTGTAGTGTCCCATTGGTACGAAAACCTTTACAGGGAGATTTTTTGGTTTAAGATCCCAATCTGAAAGAAGATCTCTGTCTTTATCGTTTTTATACTTCATTGTCCAGTATATTCCCATTGTATCAAATATGATTGAGGCTATGTTTTGGCTTTCTGCCTTTGGAAGATTTGAAAGTTCCTCTGCCATAACTCCTAAGGTGTAGGATTTACCAGAACCTCTTTTTCCTGCTACTAAAATTACATGACTTCTAGCTACATCCATCAATATCCTATTACTCATGGAAGTGTACTGGCCCATTTTTACGTATCCTTTACCAAGAAAAATCAACCCCCTGTTTCCAAAAGATAATTTATCAGTCTCGTTTCTCCCGATTATAACATCGTGTGTCATTTTAAACTAAAGGGATTTTTGTTTTTATATTTATTTGTATCTCTCTTTATGTGTTCTTTTATTTCCTTGGAATTTATTCTCTTAAAAATAATGGATCCTTGTACCGCAATGTTTATAAAAGGGTTTTTCTAAAACAAAATATGGATGAAGAAAAAAAAGAGATTTCTGAACCAAAAGTAGAGAGTAAACCAGGGGAAAGCCCTGTTGTTGAACAAAGGGTTAAAGATGATGATTCAAGTATTACAGATAAGGTAAGAGAGAATCCTTGGGTTTTAGCAACTCTTGTTTTAGCTGTTATTACTTTGATATTGCTTGTTGGAGATTTAGGAAGTGGGACGGGTGCCGCCATAGGTACTGCTTCACAATCCGAGGTTGAAACAAAGACTCTTGATTTTTTAAATAGCCAGGTTGGAGGAGGGGTTACACTTGTTAGTAGCAGTTTTTCAAATGGATTATATGAGGTTGTGGTTTCTTTCCAGGGAGCCGAGATACCTGTTTATGTTACGGCTGATGGAAATAGTCTTATTCAGAGTCCTCCGGTTTCTTTTGATGTTTTAGCTCAGGAAGCTAGTGATGTGGGGGCTCAACAACCAACTGCAGTTCCTAAATCTGATAAACCCCAAGTGGAGTTATTTGTTATGTCTATGTGTCCTTATGGAACCCAGGCAGAGAAAGGGATTCTTTCTGCATTGGGGTTATTAAAGGATAAAATTGACTTTGAGTTGAGATTTGTTTCTTATGCTATGCATGGTAAAGGGGAGATAGATGAGAATACTGTCCAGTATTGTATCCAAAAGGAAGAACCTAAGAAACTTTATGATTATTTGATATGTTACTTAAATGATCAGAATCCCTCTTCATGGGAAGCTTGCAGGGGGGAGGTAGGAATTAATGAGGCTAAATTGCAAAGTTGTATTCAGTTGACAGATACCCAATTCAAAATTACAGAATTATATGATGATAAGGGTACATGGAATGGGGGAACTTATCCTCAATTTAACATTGATGCTGATCTTAATAATGAATATGGTGTACAAGGAAGTCCTACTCTGGTAATTAATGGGGTTCAATCCAATGCGGGAAGGTCTTCTGCAAGTTATTTGGCGGGAATTTGTGCTGCTTTTAACGATGCTCCAGAAGAGTGTAATGAGGTTCTTGATACTTCTAGCCCTTCTCCTGGGTTTGGATGGTCTGGGACTGCTGCATCAGATACTACTGCTTTGTGCGGATAATTGTTTTTGAGTATAATTATTTTTAAAAAGCTTGATTCTATATATTATTATGGCAGAAGTTGATGATGGAAGAGCAGGTGGTGAAAGGCAGGTAGAACAGGTAGTTATAGATTCTCCTTTTTTATGTAGTGGAGTTTATGGAGATCAAAAAAGAAAAGATGTTAGTGCTAATATTGGAAGAACAGATGATAAGCTTAGAGGGTTTGTTTTAGGATGTACAGATTATAATCCAGAAACTCATACTTGTTCTAATACAATAGGAGACGATAAGTCTTTGCCATGCCTTTTTGGATATGCTGTTTATCGTTGTAATACAAGACCAAGAGTTGTGACTTCTATGTCAACTTAGGTTTTAAATATATAAATCTTTAAAAAGAAATATTTTGTCTCTAAAATATGTCTAAAATAAACTGGAAGGATAAGTGTTGGGTTACTACTATTTTTCTTGTTAATAAAGAGAGGAAAGTTTTATTGAATTGGAATAAGGTTCTTCAGACATGGATTCCTGTTGGGGGGCATATAGATAAGGGAGAGACTCCTCAGGAGGCGATAAGAAGAGAGGTAGAGGAAGAGACTGGTTTTGATTTTGACCTTTATGGTGATTTTAAAATGGAAAATGGGGGAAAAGTCCAACTTGTTAAATTTCATAGATTTCAGATAGAGAGAGTTCCTCACCATAATATCCATATGAATTTTGTATTTTTTGGTAAGTGCTTAAAACACGATAGAGCTGTTTTTCAGACAGATGAAAAAGAAAAATTGAGGTGGTTTTCTAGAGAAGAGATTTTGAATGAAAAAGGAGTGTTGGAGAGTGTCAGAAATTCTGCTTTAAGAGCCTTGGAAGTTGTTAGGTTTTAGGATTTTCTTTCCAAATTAATTCATCGTATCCTGTCCTTAAAACATAATAAGAGGTATTTTCCAAGGCTCTTAATTCATGCATTTTTCCTGCAGGGAATTTTATTGTAACCCATTCGTTTATAGGGGCAATTTCTTCTGTTGCATTTTCTAATGAAACTACAACTCTCCCACTATTTAGTAAGAGATATTCATCCACTTTCGGATGATAATGTTTATCCACATCTTCTCCTGGGGTGAGTGTGTGATGTAAAAGAACATGGTCCTGTTCATCTACTACTATTACTTCTAAAGCTTTTTCCAGACTTGTAAAATGATTTATTTCCATTTAATGCTTCCCGTTCATTATGTATTCTATTTCTTCTTCATTGAATCTTAGTTCGTTTTGAACTTTTTTATTTTTGAATATGTTTTTTAATAAAGGGAACTCTTGCATTGCCCTTTTTTCTCCTACGTGGACGTAACGAGCGTATTTTTTGGCTATAGATTTCTTTTTTGCGGTTCTTTGGTTGTTGAGCCATATTTTAAGGATACGGTCTGGTTTCTTATAACTTGTAAATCCGGTTTTTGTTCCTCTTTTTGAAGAGGAAATTCCGTAACTTAAAAAGATGTTCTCATAAACTAGAAATCTCCAGTATTGTTGTTTGTATATTCTTCCTTTGAATACATCGACTTTGCTTAAAAGGTCCATGGCTCTTTCTAGTTCTTCTCCTTTGTATTCTGATGGGATGTTTTCTTCCACCCAGAGAATTATCTCATCGAAAGAAAGATTTACCTGGTCAAATATTCTTAACATATCCTCTGTTGGTTTTTCTTTAAAGATAGTTCTAAGTGCCTTGAATATGTCTGTTTCTTTATTCCTTTCATCTAAAAGTATTTCTGATGGGTCTTTTAGTTTTGATACTGCTTGTAAATCATTTATTGCAGCCCTTACATCTCCCTTAGATTTTGTTGCTATTTTTGTTACGAAATCCTCATCTAAAAATAATTTTTCTTTTTTTAAAATATTTAATAGAATTTCCTTTATTGTTCTGTAATCTATCTCCTTAACATTTACAAGTTCTGATTTGGACCTTAGAGGATTGAATTTCCTGTCCCATATGTCATTTGCAGTAATTATTATTGGAATCTTTGTTGAGGATACTAAGTTTATTAGTTCTGTAAGGCCTCCCCAGTCAACCTTTGATATCCCGTCAACCTCGTCAACAAGAATTATTTTGTTTTCTTCAATTAAGGATTTTTGTTCTATTGCTGGTTTTAGTATCTCTTGAAGGTTGGATTTGTTTCTTAAATCTGAAGCGTTTAATTCAAATATCTCTGATTGTGTTTCTTTTGCCGCTACATGCGCAAGGATTGTTTTTCCTGTTCCAGGAGGACCGTAAAGAATTATGGTATTTTTTACAATACCTTTTCTTAGCAAGGGACCAAGGGCACGTGAGGTTAGATGTTCTCCTTTAAGATTAAGGTGTTTAACGAAGTCTTTTATTTTTTGCACGGCTACCTCTTGACCTTTAATTTCACTGAAATAGTTTGGCCGATATTTTTCCACCCAGGGAGTTTCTTTTGTCATTTTATAAGTGACAAGTCTCCTTTTAATAAAATAGGATTTATACCTTTTAATTCATCTGTGAATGAACAGTTTGGAAGTTCGTTAAGAATGAATATTTTCTTTTTCATGTCCCATGCCGTGTATATCTCTAGAAAGGTTGCGCCACCAATGTAATTCTTATGTCCCTTTCTTTCATAATTTAGTACCAATATCGCGTCGTTTGGTTTTATGTTTATTTTATCTTTCTTCATCATTTTAGCCTTCCATTTAACATGTTCTTCTTTCCCAATTATTTTTTGTTTTTCTTCCATCAAGGGTTCATTATAGCTATTTGGTAATCTTATTTTATGGCCTTTTTTCTCTAATTCCTCTTTTATTTTTTGGATTTTTTCGTAGAAATGTTTACTACAACAAATAAATATTTTCATTTTACTTTGCTATTCCAGCTAAAACAAAACTTGCTAGAAGAGCTTGTAGTTGGATAAAAGGGTCAGAGCCTTCGACAATTCTGAATTCGGTTTCACCCGTTTTTTCTGTTAGTTTTACCTTGAGTTCTGGTTCAATTGGTAGATTCCATATTTCTTTTTGTATGGATTTTATGACGTCTTGTCCTGAAATGGACTCCTTTAACATTATGTCTAGGAGCTTTTCCCTTGCTTTTTGGAAGTCTCCGGCAAGTGCTGAGGATAAAACAATTCTTATGTCCTTTGGCTTGGCATTAGATATCATTGTTGAGACTAGATTGAGTGATATTGAAGGAGAGATTGATGCTGTTGATTGTAAGATGTTTATACATTTTCTGCAGTCTCCTTCACTTCCCTCAAAGATGACTTCTAGAGCCTCTGAATCTATCTGTAGTTTCTCTGTTTGAGAAATTTTATCTATTATTTTTTGTATATCTTTCCTTTCTAGTAGTTTGAAACGGAATATTGCACACCTGGATTGTATTGGGTCTATTATTTTGCTTGAATAATTACAAGAAAGAATAAAACGGCAGGTTGCGGAATAGTTCTCCATAGTTCTTCTTAAAGCCTGCTGGGCTTCTGGAGTTAGGGCGTCCGCCTCATCTAAAAAGATTGTTTTAAAGGAGACATTTCCAATTGATTTTGTTCTAGCGAAATCCTTTACTTTTTCTCTTACAACGCTAATTCCTCTTTCATCAGAAGCGTTTAATTCAAGATAGTTTTCTTTCCAGCTATCTCCGTAAAGGGTTTTTACTATTATAAGTGCAAGTGTTGATTTTCCTGTTCCTGCTGGGCCTGCAAACAACAGGTGGGGTATATTTAATGAGTTGACAAGGGCTTCTACTCTTGCTTTTATATCATCCTGCCCAACAAGTTCAGAAAATGTTGAGGGACGATATTTCTCTGTCCATATTTCACTCCTATTTGCCATTTTATCTTCTAAGCTTGAATTTACTTATAAAGATTATTGTGGTGGTTGTGTTAAGAAAAGGATTATCTATTATTGGTGAGGTATTTGATTATTTCTTCTCTGGCCATTGGTTTTACTTCCCCCATTGGCCATCTACTCCTTCTTAACTCATCTGCATGTTCTTCATATTCAAAGAAGGCTACCGGTTTTATTTCCGGGGTTATATCTAATTTATCTCCTCTTGGAAAGACAGCATAATATTTTTCTACCTATTTCTGTGGGTATTTAATGATTATTGTGATAAGGAAGAGGGGTCACAAATTAAATTTGATAATCTGGCCTGATTTTGGTTTTAATACCGACTTTTCTTTATTGATGTTTTCATCTATTCCCTGAATGGTATCAAAGTGAGTAACTACCAGGACAATTTTATATTTTTGTAGCTTTAACTCTTCTACAAAACCGGCAACTCTCTCTTTAAGGTCATTAAATGATTCACCGTCATTTATTCTAACTTCTCTTGTTTCAACCCCTTTTTCTTTAGCGAGTTCTTTTTGTTTTTCTTTATAGGTATCATATATCTCTCCTTCCATTCCCGACCTTATCTCATTTATTCTCGAATCTATTTTTATTGGGATTTTTCTTCCTTTATTTATTATTTTGGCTGTTTGGATTGCTCTTGGAAGCTCTGAAGTTATTATTATTTCAATTGGTACTTCTTTCAGTTTTTCATAAACTTCAAGGGCTTGTTTTTTACCAAGTTCTGTTAAATTTACTGGTTTTTTTGGGTCTGCGTTCATTGTGCTATTGAGATTATGGTCTGCTTGCCCGTGTCTTACACAGTATAGAATCATCTTATTTTGCTCTAGCTCTCTTTAACTTTCTCTTTCGTTTTTCTTTTTTAAGTTTCTTACGTTGCCACTTCCAACGCATCTGTCCTTTTTTCTTCCAGCGTCTTGAGCTTCTCTTCATAATAGTTTCTGGGAAATTTGGTTTTTAAAGGTTGTGTCAGCATTAAAACATCAGCATTAAATGATGGAAATGTTTAAAAAGTGTTTTTATTGAAGTGTCTTATGACAACAAACATGATGAGATATGAATTCTATCAGGTTGGAGAGCAAGGGGCCGTTGGGTTCAACCAACACGTCTTATTGCTTAAGGAAGGGAAGAGAGACGTAGTTTTTGCTCACTGTCCTCCAGAGAGAAGGTATGGTTTTCTTAGTCCGGAACAGACTGAAGGGGTAAGGGAAATTATGTCTGGTGTAAAACCAATTACCATTGTTGGAGGGGAAGAAGCTGGTCTTGCAGAAGCAATTCTTAGTTTACCTGTTTCTCCTAGTGGTTCTGCGCAATTAACATCACTGACACAGAGCCTTTTGAATGCTACTAGAAAATAACTATCTTGATCTTTTTACACCAATTTTTGGGCAGTATTTTGATATTGGGCAGTTTGAACATTTTGGGGATACTGGTTGGCAGGTTTCTCTACCAAAAGAGACAAATATGGCATTAAATTCATTCCAGTACTTTTTTGGAAGTATTTTGTGAAGTTCTATTTCTGATTTTTCTGCTGTTTTTGTTTTAATCCACCCCAATCTATTTGGGATTCTATGGCAGTGGGTGTCTACAGGAATTACACTCTGGCCGTAGGCAAAGGCTAGAACTATATTTGCTGTTTTCGGGCCTATTCCTTTTATTGAAATAAGGTCTTCACGTGTTGAAGGTACTTTTCCATCAAATCTAGATAATATCTCTTTTGATACATGCTTTATGGC
>JAHIVR010000034.1 GCA_018816625.1 Nanobdellota archaeon
TATGCAGATAATGATTTTGCAATAAGATTATTAAGATATCATGACAAATATATAAGTTATAGTAATGATATTTTATGGTCTGAAACTTTTGAAGGGTTGAGGAGTGAAGTCAATAAAGTTATAGAAGCATTTGGAAAAGAGGTAATAAGGAGAGAAGATGAGTGAGTTAAGCCAGAATGCGCTTGAGATATGTAAAAAACGATATTTTATAAATGATGATGAGACTTGGGAAGACTTAAGTAAACGTGTTGCTGTGGCAGTGTCTATAAATGAAAAAGATAAAAAATGGACTGACATATTTACTGAAGAAATAAATGAAATGAACTTTATTCCTGGAGGAAGAATATTAAGAAATTGTGGTAAATTAAAGCAGAGTATATTAAATTGTGCATGTATTCCTATAGGAGATTCTATAGAAGCTATAGGAGATACTATAAAAAATTCTTTAATTTTATGGTCATATGGTGCAGGAATAGGTATAGATTTTTCTCCATTAAGACCAATAGGAACTCCACTTTTATCAAAAGGTGGATATTCAAGTGGTATGGTTAGTTTTATAAAAGCAATAGATGCTGTAGCACACACAATAGAAACAGGTGGTCAGAGAAGAAGCGGATGTTTAGCTTTATGTAGAATATCTCATCCAGAGATATTTGAATTTATAGATGCAAAAATAAAAGATAAAGAATTAAGCTATTTTAATTTATCAGTTGGAGTTGATAAGAATTTTATATATGCAGTTGAGGAAGATAAAGATTGGGATTTAACTTTTACTGGTAAAACTTATAAAACAGTTAAAGCAAGAGACTTATGGGATAAAATTCTTGAATCCATGATTGATACAGCAGAACCTGGTATAATAAATCTTGATAATTTAAAGAAAAACAATTCATATTATTTTCAACCTATAAGTTCAACAAATTTATGCGGGGAAATTCCACTTCCAAGTTTTGGTACTTGTTGTTTGGGTAGTTTAGTTCTTCCTAATTTTTTATCAGGAAAACAAACTAATTGGAAAAAGCTTAAAAACTCTATTAATATTGCAGTAAGGTTTCTAGATAATGTCCTCGATGTTAATTATTATCCAATTAAGCAAATGGAAACAATTACATTAGAGGGTCGCCGGATCGGTTTGGGGGTTATGGGTCTTCATAATTTCTTTATTAAAAAAGAAATAAAATATGGTTCTGAAAAATCTATAGTAGAAGTTGAGAGGTTGTTTAAGTTTATAAGAGATACTGCATATATAGCATCTGTAGAATTATCAAAAGAAAAAGGAGCATTTCCTAAATATAGTAGATCAGACTTCAATAGAGCATCATTTGTCAAAAAATTACCAGCAAAAATAAGATTAGCTATAAAAAGTAATGGAATTAGAAATGTCTGTTTAACTTCAGCACAACCAACTGGAACTTCAAGTCTGATACCAGAGGTTTCATCAGGAATAGAACCAATATTTGCATTAGCTTATAAAAGAAAAGATAGAGTATCAGAACGATATTATATACAAGAAGATTTACTTGATATTTTAAAAAATAATGAAGAGATCCCTGAATGGTTAACTGATTCATCTAACCTTAGACCTGAACATCATTTAGAAATACAAGCAGTTGTTCAAAAATATCTTGATAATGCAGTAAGCAAAACTGTTAATTGTCCTAAAGGAATAACTAAAAATGAATTATCCGAATTATTATTAGAGTTTATAAAAGATTTAAAAGGTATGACTGTGTACGTAGACGGAACAAGAGAAGGTCAGGTTATGGAAAGAATACCAATAGAAGAAGCTAAAAAATATGTAAAAGAATCAACAAAGGATATGTCAGAAGATGATGTACAATGTAATAGAGGAACATGCGAGATATAGGAGAAATAAGTGGAAAAATTGTTTAGTATAACAAAAAAAGATCTTGAGATACAAACTTTTAGAGCAGGAGGAAAGGGGGGTCAACACCAGAATAAGACAGATTCTGGAGTAAGAATAATTCATAAAGAATCTAGCGCAAGAGGAGAATGCAGAAATCATAAAAGCCAACATAGCAATAAGAAAGAAGCATTAAAAAGATTGGCTAATTCTAAAGAATTTAAA
>JAHIVR010000035.1 GCA_018816625.1 Nanobdellota archaeon
TGTGATAATTGGTTCAGTCCAACAAGAAGAGAAACTGAGGCGAGAATAGCAGCAATTTATGACAGAACAAAAGGGGAAAACAGATTTTATTGTTCAGAAGAATGTAAACAATCTTGTTCAATATTTGGTCAACAAATGTACCCAAAAGGATTTATCCCAGAACATTATAAAAGAAGCTCACAAAAAGAGTGGTCTGAAATGGTAAAAGAAAGAGACAATTATACCTGTATTAAATGTGGAAGAAAAGATTTACCATTAGTAGCACATCATATAGAAGGTCTGAATGTAAATCCTATAGAATCTGCTGATATAGATTTAGGAATTACATTTTGTTCAGAATGTGACAAATTAGTTCATTCAGAAATAGGATGTAGACCAATAGATTTAAGGAGAGATAGTTTATGTCCTTAACAATTATAAACATTGACACCCCAATCTATAATGATTTCGATAGAAAGAAACTTAAAAGAAATATTGATAAAGATTTCAAAACCAGATCTAAAATAAAAACCCCAACTAAACCCAGAAAACTTAGAAGGAAAAAGAAATGTCGATAAGACTAACTTATAAATATGTAAAAAAACAAATTGAATTTTATGAAAAAAAGCTTCATTCTAAAAAATATAAAAATGCAAAAATAAAATTAGAAGTGGAATGTTGGAATAATCATATTTATATGATTAGCTGGGATAAATTTAAACAAGGTAGAAGATGTCCAGAATGTGCAAAAATAAAGAAGAGAAATTATTTTAATTTTGATTTAGAATATATAAAAAATACAACTAAAAAGTTAGAACCAAATTATATTTGTAAAGCAGAAGAATATAAAAATGCTCGTACTAAAATACCTTTTGATTGCGATAGAGATCATGAATTTTGGATGACTTGGGGGAGTTTTTGGAGCGGAAGTAGATGTCCAATATGTCGATATATAAATAAAAAAGGAAAAAATAATCCTAATTGGAGAGGTGGGGCAGAAGTAGCTTGGCATGATACATATGCACTACAAATAGATTGGATAGAAAAAGTTCGTAGAAATCCTGAAAATAAAGATTATTTACAAGTTAAATGTACAAATTCTAATTGTAGAAAATGGTTTAATCCTACAAGAAAAGAAGTTCAAAATAGAATAAGGGCATTAAATGGAGAATTTACAGAAGGAGCAGAATTAAGATTTTATTGTTCAGATGAGTGCAAACAATCTTGTTCTGTTTATAGAAAAATTTTATATCCTGAAGGATATAAAATAGAATATAGAAATTCAAATATACAAAAAGAATGGTCTGATCTTGTAAAGCAGAGAGATGAATATCAGTGTATTAAATGTAACTCTGGAGAAAACCCAGAAGCACACCACATTAATGGAATAAATGAAAATATTTATTTAGCTTGGGATTTAGATGCTGGTATAACCTTATGTAAAGACTGCCATAAAGAAGTTCATAAAGAATTAGGGTGTAGAAGGATTGATCTAAGGAGAGATAACTTATGTCCTCAATAATAGCCCCACTTTTAAACCAAACAATAGACTATGTTAAGAAAATTTCTGTTGACGGCTACGGAGATGAAACTTATACTGTTATATACTCAGATGTTCCTTGTCGTTGGCAGGAAGAAATAACTCAAGAAATTCTGATAAATGGACAAGTTGTTACTTATACTATAAAAGCTTTCCTACTTCCTAATTATGATTTAAAAGAAAATTTTAGAGTTATAAAAGATTCTAAAAATTATACTATAAGAAAAATAGATCATAAGTACGATATTTCTGGTACAAAAGATCATTTGGAGGCTTATCTCAATTAATGCCAAATTTAAGATTAGATATTCCCAATAATCCATTAGATAGAGGATTCAGAACACCTTTAGAAACCAAAGGATTTGGGATAGTTCTACAAAGAGATATAATTGGTATTGAAGAAACTCTTTTAGTAACAAAAAAACTTGGTGATTTTATAAATTTAAATACAGCACAAGTTGTTACAGCTATTATATCTCATTTATTAGCAACATCTCAGCCTCATGTCCCATATGATACCGGCAAACTAAGAGAAAGTGGTAGAGCATTTTTGCAATTTGGTAGAACTTTTAAAGATATTGCAAGAGGTTCAAAAGATGGAACTGTAGATGTAGCACCTTCAAGAATATCTTCAAAAGAAATAGAAAGAGCAACTGAAATTATAGGAAATGTTTCTTACTCAAGATTGAGTGATGATGGAAAAACAGATGTAGCATTATTTACACATGAATATTTAAATTATTATGGCGAAGAATCTCCTGCTGCAAGAAAGCCAGGAACTGGACCTAAATATCTTGAAAATGCTTGGCTTGAAAATAAAGATGAGTATATTTCTTATTTACAAAACGAACTATCTGGAACAGGATTTGAAACTGCTTTACAAAGAGTTTTAAGTAAAAGAACTAAAAGAGTTAGGGGCTATACATTATATTATGGTGATATTGTGTTATCAAAAATGTCAAGACCGAGAAAGTTTTAGAGGAGATATAAGTGTCAACTATTCTTAATACAGTAGCTAGTTATTTATGTAACCTTTCTGCTACTCATGCTATTACGGTGGCGTTAGGCACAACACTTACATTTGGTACTAACTTTTTTATCGGCGGCTGCGAAGCGACAGAAGCTAATACTATAACTCTAATCCCTTATGGTGGATCTCCTCCGAATATAAGTAATACTCAAAACCCCTCTGTGCAGATTGAGACTAGAACAATATCTCGATATATAGCAATTGAACTACAACAAGCACTTATAAATTTTCTTCATATGAATCAATTAGAAGGTTCTGGTTTAATTCAGGCAAAACAAAGTTGCCCCATTCTTTTAAGCACAGAACGTGGAGGCAGATTAATAATTTCTGTATCAAATTATAATATAAAACATGTAAAGGTTTGATAATAATGTGTATACCGTGTGCTTTATGTATTCCAATTTATATTGTAGCTTTTGTTTTTATTAAAAAGTTTGTTACTAAAATTTATAGGAAGATAAAAAAATGAGCTGTATATGCCAAAGCTGTAGCAAAGATTATAAAATAGATATAAATATTCCTAATTATTTGTGGAAGAAGATAAGCCCAAGTAAAAATGAAGCAGGATTATTATGTCCAATCTGTATAATGGAAAGATTAGAAGATTTATTAGAATATAATGCGTTTGAATTGATAGAAATTAATTAGGGTAAGAATCTGATCAATTCTGAATGGGAGTGCCTACATCACTCCCAGCCCACAACCTATGTAGGAGGCTAAAATGACAAAAAAATTAGAATATGAATATATAAGAGATTATATAAACAAAACTGACGAAAAATTAATCTCTAAAGAATATAAAAATAATAGAACAAAATTGGAAATTAAATGTCAGAAATGTAAAAATAATTATTGGAAAGCATTTGATCATTTTAAAGGAAGAAAACAAAGATGCCCAAACTGTTCTAATAAGAATAAGGGGTTAAGAAGGAGAGGAAAAAATCATCCATTATGGAAAGGCGGAGTAGTTAAGAAAGATATTACTTTATATAATACTTATGCTAATCAACTAAAGTGGTGTGAAGAAGTAAGAAGAGATCCTGAAAATCCTGATTATTTACAAGTGAAATGTACAAATTGTGATGATTGGTTTAATCCTAATAGAAGTGCAGTTAGTTGTAGATTACAAGTAATAAATGGAAATGGAAGAGGAAGCGAAGAATTAAATTTTTACTGTTCAGAAAAATGTAAACAAGTTTGCTCTATTTATAGTCAAAAGGAATACCCAAAAAATCTTAAAGATAATTATAAAAGGGACTTAAATTGGCAAAAAGAATGGTCAGAATCAGTAAAAAAAAGAGACAA
>JAHIVR010000036.1 GCA_018816625.1 Nanobdellota archaeon
AGGATACAAGCCACAAGCATTTTGGAGATTTGCGGAGAATGTTGGTTTGTCTGAAAATGACAAAGTCATGGATAAAAAAGAATTCTTTACATTGTTAGATAATTTCAATAAAGATAGGCTATGTGTAAAAATCAATTGTTTTTCTTATAGAAATCAAACACTTTAATTATATTAGCCACATTGCCAAGATAGAGTATCACCTTTTGTTTAACTTTTCCTTTTTTATCCAATTTACCTTCCACAATATAATAATAAATTTTACCTTTAATTTTTTTATTTCTTAGATATACCATCATATTTTAATTAGGCACAATTAGTATATAAATATTTCTATTTTCTAGTATAGAAATCCATATATAGTTAGTTAGGCACAATAAATGTATGAAAAAGAGGTGGCCTAGGGACGAAGTATTGTATAACAAGATTCAAGAGTCTGAGTTCTTACATTTTTTTGAATTTGTAAAGTTTGTTGGGTTTAAAGTTTGTAGAAATAAAAAAATGAGAAATACAATAACCTGTTTGTTAATATGGCATAAATTTCCAAATTTATCGTCGAGAAGAGCTAAAGGATTTCTTGAATTTCTTAAAAAATTTAAAGTGATAAGAATCAAAATACCTTGTTTTAAAACATTGTGCAGTTACAGAACAGAACCAATTATGCACAATGTTTTGGATTTGTTGATAGAAGAAAGTTCTAAACCTTTAACAAAGATTGAACATGATTTTGCAACTGATTCCACTGGAATTAGAACCAAGTTGTTTTCAACTTGGTATAGTTTAAGATGTAAAAAAAGAATAAGGAGAAGAGATCATTTAACAATCCATATCACCACGGGGGTTAAGAGTAACATTGTAACAGCCATTGATGTTGAAACAAAAAAAGGAAAAGATAATATTATTTTTAGAGAACACGTCGATAAAACCTCTAAAAATTTTCAAGTTAATGAATGGTCTGGAGATGGAATGTATTGGGCTAAAGAAAACTGTGAAAAGATTGTTTCAGTTGGAGGGAAACCTTATTTTAAATGTAAAAAAAGTTGGAATGGAAAACAAGGAGGTTGTCCTCCTTGGAAAATAATGAATCAGGAATCAAAAGATAATCAAGAAGAGTATGGTAAACATTATCATAAAAGAAGTAATGTTGAAACTTCTAATATGAGTAAAAAGATGTTACATGGAGATAAAGTTTATTCTAAATTAGATTCAGCGAGAATAAATGAAGAAATTTTAAGATGGATTAACCATAATCAAGCAGTTTTAAATAAGGCTAAACATCAGTGGAATATTGTTCCAAAATTTATGGCTTAGAAATTACACATAGCCATGGGGGTAGGAAGGTTTAAAAGCCCTCAGTATTAATTAACATCATACTGTTAGGATGGGGAGACAATGTTGAACTAATTCTAAGAGAACATAGAGATGTACGGAGGACAAAGAACATGAAAGTATACGTTGGTAATTTACCATTTAGTGTGGATTTAGCTAAGCTGAAAGAACTTTTTGCTAGTTACGGTGAGATTGAGGAAGCAATAGTTATTTCAGACAAGTTTTCAGGAAGATCTAAAGGATTCGGATTTGTAACTTTTAAGGATGACGCAGCAGCTAAAAAAGCTATTGCAGAAATGAACGAAAAAGAAGTTGAAGGAAGAAACCTTAAGGTTAACGAGGCAAAGCCTATGGATCCTGACAGCAGACCTAGAAGAAGCTTTGATAGGGATAGTAGAGACAGGCCACCTAGAAGAGACAATAACAGAAGATTCTAATTAGATTCTTCTAAAACTTTTTTTTTATTTTTTACTTTTTTATTATATTACGCCTAATCTGTTTAGGGCACAACCAAGCCATAATACAAGGACAAGGTATAATCCTGCCCAGCCTTTTGTTGTTGGGAAGTGTTTCCAGAATCCTTTGTAATTTTTTTTAAACCATTTAGAGCAACACCACGCCATAGCATTTGCTCCAATTGCATCTACAAGTATTAAAAAATATATTATTGCCTCTATTCCTAAAGTCATTTTTTACCTCTTTCTTAAATCACTAACAACTAGGACCGTCTCCTTCGTCGCCCATCTTAATTTTCATCTTCCATTTTAGTATGGCCTCTTAAAACATATAATTGCAGCGATTATGGCCAATGCCCCACCTATTGGAACTAGATAATAATCACTTAGGGAACTAACAAAGTTTCCACCAAGCACAAGTATTCCTCCAATTCCCGCTACAAAACCTCCAAATTTTGACATCTTAACCTCCTTTAAATTTTTAACTTCCTGAGTCTCCTGCTCCCATAATTATAATAGAAAAGGCTTATATTTAAGGGTTTTGGATTAAGAGGTTTAATAATCTGGATTTCTCTTTTATAGAGTCTATTAGTTCTTTCTTTTTAGAATCTAGTTTTTCTTTTGCTCTAATGTTCTTCTCCTTTTCTTCGTTTAGGCTCTCTATTTCTGTGTTCATCTCTGCAATTTTTAAAGAAAGGGGTTCTGTTGCATCTGATTTTATTGTAGATTTTATCTTGTCTGCTTCTTCTTTCTTTTCTCTAATTAGATTAATTTTATTTGTCATTTCTTGTGTGTTTTTCTTAGAATCATCTAGGAGCCTTAATAGTGCTTTCCCGTAATCTTCTTGAAATGTTTCTTGGAAATTATCCTTGTAGGATTTTACCAAAACCATGTCATTTTCAAATTCATGAAAAAAACTACTTAATGCTTTAAAATCAATCAAAGATTTTAAGCCATAAATTTCTCTCTCTATTTCTTCAAAAAGAGTGTTGGTTTTTTGCTTTTGTTTTAAATTATCAAGATATCCTTCTGTGGTTTTTATTCTGGCTATTTCCTCTAATTTCTTTTTACTTTTTTCTTTAAGTTCTTCTAGCTTATAATCTAATTGTTCTAAATCCCTATTTATTTCTTTGTAATCTTTATCTATTTCTTCTATCTCTTCAAGCCTGGAGGAGATAAAGGCAATTGTTTTTCTTGAATAAGGAATCTCTTTATTGTCTTCAAATATTTTTTTAAAATACTTTGAAAGACCAACCGTAATCTCTTTAATTGCAGCCATCTCTTTTCCTATTAAAACCGTGGCCCTCTCATAACTAGTATATGATTTTTTTTCGAAATCGGAAAATATCTTACTTGTGTTTTTTACAAGTTGCTCAAAAGATTTTTCTTCTAAAGAGTTTAGTTTATCTATAAATTCCTCCAAAGTTTCAATATAACGCTCCCTGCCATTTTCAGCCATAGCTTTAAACTTATCTTCAGCTTTTTTTGATCCCAGATTATATGCTTTTAGAATTTCTAATTTTTCGTTTATCTCTTTTGTAGATTCTTTTACTTTATCCTCTATTTGGTAAAAAACGCTGCTTTCTTTTTTCTTATTCTCTTTCTCTTTATCTTCAAGACGTTCGGGAAGGGAAGTAAATTCAATTTTTTCTGGTTCTTCGACAATCGGTGTCTTATTCGTACCAAACGCTTTTTTAAGTATATCTAGGAATCCCATAGTTTATGCA
>JAHIVR010000037.1 GCA_018816625.1 Nanobdellota archaeon
AAAGGGTTTGTAGTAAAGAAGGGAATGGAGCGATTGAAGACTAGGGATTTTGAATTGGGGGATGTTGTAAGATTTCCAGGGGTTGGTAGTGATCCCACTATTTGTGGAGTTGTTGTTAATGTTCTAAAGTATTCTCATTCTGGAGGAAACATTGATGTTAGAAATTTTGAAGGGGGGTTTCCTTTTGATATGGAAGTATTTCCACAATATAGGGATATTCAGAAGATTGGTAGAGATGAGCTTTTGGAACATTTAATTTTGATTTCTGATGTCCTAGGAAAAGAGGCCATGGTTGGGGGACTTCCGGGAGCTATTGCGGCTAGAAGACAACACTATTTGGATCAAAGAATTAATTTATTGGGGGATGAGGGGCTTCATCCTAATGTTGCTGTGAGAAGAGAGGTAAGGGATCCCCATACGGGCATTTATGTTTTAATGGGATATTATTCTGGGCAGGGGCCTAGTGAACACTTAGAAGGTTTGGAGGTTAAGCCCAGACTTTCTGAGAGTCAGGTTGTGGGGGTTATGGGTGTTTTGAGACCAAAGGGGTTTGGTAGAATTCCTAGCGATGTATGGAATACTCCTTCTACTTCTCACGGATCGCTTGTGGGCTATAGGGCTTTTGAAGTTCCAAATGGGGCTTTGGCAAAAGTGGTAAATCCTATTAGGTTGGGAATAGATCTTGAATAGAACTTTTCTTTACCCAGAAATAGTCGTTCCTTTAAATTTCTTACCTTTTAAGAGATAATGGAGTTGCTTCATGTCTTGTCCTAAAATATGGCAAGTTACCTTTTTTTCTTGGATTATTTTTGCAGAGGTTTGATCTAATACAAAATGTTGTCCTGGTTTGAATGCCGATTTGTTGGCCATTGCGTAGAATTTTGCCCAGGTTATTTTTGGTATAAATTTGGCACTTTTGAATTTTTTAGGATTTTTATCATGAAGTCCTGAAACGTTTGTTAGGTTTATGAATTCTGTTTTGAAATAAGCTGCTATCTCAGCAGCATTAGAATCTGAAGTTTGTTTTGGTTTAAATCCTAAGGCTCCGCTGAAGACAATATCTTGTTTTTTAATTAGTTTCTTTATTTTCTTTATTGTGGTTGGGATTTCTAGCTCTGGGTCTTGGTCAAAGAATACTGAGACAAATTTTGCATTTGCTCTTGTTGCTGCAATTCCTGCAGTACTTTGCATATGGTATTTTTTATGAGTTAGGGCAGAAATATATGTTCTTGCCAGACTTCCTCCTCCACACACAATAATGAATCTGTATTTCCCGGTATTTCTCATTATTATTTCCTTAAATTGTTTAAGGAATTTTATATCTACTTTATCAGGAATAATTAGGCTTCCGCCTAAACTAAGAACCATCACCTTTCTTTTCATGATAGGGCAAGGAGAATTTGGTTTTTATAGTTTACTTAATAGTAAACAATTTATCATCTTTAACATTAAAGATGTCCAGCCTTACTCCACTATCTAACCATCCGTGTGCGTAGTTTAATGCTGCAAATGCATCAACATAGTTTCCTTTTTCTTGGAAGTACTTAGCATCACTTAAGTAATTGCTAACCATCTCTATTATTTCTTTTGCTTCTTTTATTTTACTTTTAATTGTGGCTTTTTTTGCTTTTGCTAGTGCTCTGGTTGTTAATCCAAAGTATTTATCAAGTTTTTCTTTTTTTATTGTACTTTCCATGAATAGATTTATAAATAAACTGTATTTTATAAACCTTCAATTTAGGAGTAAAATGATAAAATTTGGGGTTGGAGGATTGGTTTTAGGGGCATTGGTAGTCCCGGTTATTCTGGGAATTGCGGATGATATAAAGAGTTCTAAACTTAATGTTAACAACGATGGGGCTGTACAGACTTTTGATGGGAAGGTTTCTTTTAATCGCCTTGAAGGGATATCTAGGGAGGAGGCAGCAAGGTTAGATTCTGCACTAGTCTTTCTTTATTCTGATTCACTGACTCGATTGGATTTAAGTGGAGAAAGGCCTCTTCTTGGGAATACTTATAGTTTATACTCTCGTTCTGGAAAAGTTCAGCAAGATTCTTTACCTTTTTATTTGGAAAGGATGGTTGAGAAGGCTGGATTGAGAGTTGATTGTTCTGAGAGTTTTAATGATAGGAATCTTACTCTTTTTGGGATTTAGGTTGCCTAATACCTTCTTACAGTCCCAGGAAATATTCCTTGTTGAGGTATTGCCCTTTGTTGAGTTATTTTCTTTATTATGAATTTGGAGCCTATTACTTCAGAAATGATTGCCGAGAGTATTAGCTTTCCAACAGCTATTTTAGCAACTCCTTCATGTAGAGGGATTCTTGAAGCTTCTGAGAAGGCTTGTAGGGTTTGGTCTATTTCTTCTTTACTAAGAGTTATGTTTGTGGTTATTGCTCCACTTGCCCCTTTGGCTATAACGGCTTCATCCGGGCCGTTAGTTTCTATGGACATAATGGATGGGTTGGAGAGAAGCGTGTTTAATTTCCCAAGATCTAGTTCAACACTTGACGGGGCTGGTTGAATATGCCTTACTGGTTGGGGGAGGGGGTGGTCTGGTATGGGGAGGCTTCTTATTATTATTGGTCTTGGTTGTTGGATTTGGAGTCTTGGAGTAGGGGCTTGCATTGGGGGTAGGGTGTATCTTTGTGGAGGTTGTAATTGTCTTATTGTTTTTCTCTTTGGCTCTTCAGCATGCATTATGCTTAAAAAATTTTCCGCTGTTACTTCTTTTGTTTTTGGTTTCTCTGGTTGTTTTTTTTCTAAAACATTTTTTAACTCAAAGAATTCTTCTACTCTTGAGTGTCTTATGAGTTCTTTTGTGAAGGCCAAGAGGAAAACCTTTCTAAAGTTTTGCGAAGTGTTTTCTAATCTTCCAGCGGAAGAGTTTACTAGAATTTTTGGTTCTCCTTCCATTTTTATTCCATAGGGGATTCAAATCTTGGGGGACTTGCTGGTGGTTCGGGGAAACCTTCCTCCATAGGATTCGAAGTATCATCTTCTTCATAAGGAGAAGGATAGGCGGCCATGTTTTGGATATTTATGGGCTGTCTTTGTTGGATTGGTTTTGGAGGAATATCTGGAAGTTCTTTTGTTCTAACTTGTTTCATTGGTATTTCTGTTGAAACCTCTCTTAGAGATGCCGGCATTACAGGCATTGGTGGGAGAAGTGGTTGTGTTCTTGGAGTTGGCTGCTGTATTCTTTGTGGGAGTTGTTGTTGAACTTGTTGTGGTGGGGGTAGGCCCTCTCTAGGGATTCTTTCATGCATTAAGGAAATTCCTCTAGC
>JAHIVR010000038.1 GCA_018816625.1 Nanobdellota archaeon
GATGGATGTATTCCTCCTTTTACGGCTTTCACTTTTGGTGTAACAATTACTGGAGGAGGAGTTACGAACCCTAGTGGAAGAGGATCAAACGAGATTCCTGAACCTGCCGTGTGTAAGATAGACCCGGAGAGAAAACCAAACTTTGATAATATGATAGACTTCATGGGAGGAAGCTCTACAAAGAAATACAACCACACACAGTTAATGAGCCAGCCAAGTTCCGAATCGGTTATAGCCGAAGGACTTACTGTTCCTAACGAAGGAAATTATGAATTATTTGTGAGGTGCCAGGATGTCAACGGAAATTATAATCTTGCTAACTTTGTTTTCAAATTCTGTATTGACCAGAGACCAGACATAACCCCTCCAAGAATAATAAGTACTAGTATTGATAACGGTGCATTTATTGGTTTTAATGAATCTGAGACTCCTATAAGATTGAGACTTAACAAACCGGCACAGTGTAAATGGAATTATGAGAGAGACATGTTATTTGATGACATGCCTAACAACATGACTTGCAGATCCAGTGTATTTGAATACGATTCCCAGTTCTTGTATCCTTGTGATACTGTTTTAGATGGATTAAAGAACAGACAGACAAGTGTTTTCTACTTTAGATGTAGAGACCCTTTGGGTAACGAGATGCCTGTTGGAGAGAGATTTGTTTTAATCGGGACAGAGCCATTAGTTATAGATGCTGTTGGCCCGGAGGGGTTGATAAAAGAAGCAACAGATAATGTTAAGGTGACTCTCACAGCAGAGACTTTTGCTGGTGCTGAAAACGGCATAGCAACCTGCCAGTTTAGTCAGTCGTGTTTTGAGGAAGATGGAGCTAAAAATATTTTCACACCTTTCTTTTATCCAAACGGACCCTCCCACACCCACTCAATAGATATATGGCCAGGAAAAGGAACTTATGAGTGTGTCATACTTTGTACAGATGCCGGATTAAACAGCGATACAAAAGAATTCACTTATACTGTAGACTCTGACACAACACCTCCAGAAATAATAAGAGTATACAGCGAAGGTCCAGAGAGTGACAAATTCTTAAAAATAATTACTAGTGAGGACGCAACATGTGTGTGGAACTCTCAATCAAGCTTTGGTTGTACTTACGAGTTTGATGAAGGAGTGCAGATGAACTCTTACGAGGGTACTGATCACTACACGGACTGGGACTCTGATAAAACATATTACATAAAATGTAAGGACTCTTACGGTAATCCCCCTTTCCCTAATGAGTGTTCGATAGTTGTAAAGCCTTTCGACCTGATTAAATTGGAATAATTTATAAGTTATAATTCTTTATTCTTTAAGTAAAATGGGTGAAAAAAAGGCGCAGATGAAATTGTCCTTTGGGATGATTTTTTCTATAATTTTAATAGTGTTCTTCTTAGTGTTTGCTTTCTTTGCAATCAAAATGTTTTTGGGAACTAATGAAAAAGCGGTTCTTTCTAAGTTTGTTGATGGTCTTCAAACAGACATAACAACAATATGGAAATCTCCACAGGGTTCTCAACAGATATCTTACAGGCTTCCAAAAAACATTGAAGAGGTGTGCATTGCAGATGATGTTAATGAAAATTTAAGATTCTACCCAGAAAAATCGGAAGACCTCCCGCCCATAGTGTTAGAACATCTTGATGTTTATAACACAACCCATTCTCTAGGAAGCGTTCCTGATAAACCGGGATTGGGAAATAATGTAAGACATTTATGCTTCAATAAAGAGGATGGAGAGATAGAGATAGTACTTGAAAAGAATTTTGGAGAGGCCTTAGTAAGGGTGGTAAAGGAGACGGTATAATGGGGAAAAGAGGATTTTTGCAAATGTCTTTTGCCTGGATTTTTGCTCTTGTTATCGGAGCCTTTATTCTATTTTTAGCTTTTTTTATTGCCGGAAAACTTATGGGTACGGAACAAAAAGTTCAGGATGCTATTGTTAGTAAAGAAATTGGGATATTGTTAAGCCCTCTTGAAATAGGTTTTGAGAGTGGTAAAACAACCTACCTTGAATTACCGAAGAGAACAAGAATAAATGCAGAGTGCACAAAAGAAGAGCCTTTTGGTAAACAGCACATTGATGTTTCTGAAGAAACTTTAGGAAGCTGGTCAGATACCTACACAGATTTAGCTTTTTCAAATAAATACATATTCACTAAAGAGAGTGTTGAAGGAAAAAAATTTTATTTGTTTGATTTGCCTTTTTACTTTCCCTACAAGGTTGCAGACGTTATAGTAATAACTTCTATTGAAGACCAGTATTGTTTTATTGATCCTCCGCAAGAGGTTAAAGATAGGATGAGAAATCTGAGGTTGGAAAATGTTCACAACGCAAGCATGCCCTCTCAGTGTCCTGCAGGAAGTAAGATTGTTTGTTTTACAGGTTCGTGTAACATAAATGTTCGTGTTAATTTAGATGATTATAGTGGAGAGATTGTAAAAGTAGGGGAAGGGGTGTTTAAGGTGTATGGGGAGTCTTTAATGTATGCTGCAATTTTTTCTGACAGGCAGACTTATGAATGCCAACTTAAAAGACTCATGCAAAGAACGGAGAAATTGGGGGAGATTTATAATGAAAAATCAATATTCATAAACAGGCAGGGGTGCGACTCGAGTCCCGGTCTTTTTCCTTTAATAACACTTGCATCAAGCTTCAATAATTCTGTAGATTTAAATTTTAACCTGATTGATACTATGAATGATGCAAAGTATATTAACGATAGAAATCCGAGGTGTGCTTTATGGTGAAAAGGACAAAAATGAACAACAAAGCACAAATGAAGATACAGCAGATGGCTTTTATGTTAATAGCAGTCACTCTTTTTTTTGGTCTTATAGGTTTGGCTTTTGTTGGATTTACTTTAAATAAAAACCAGGAATCCGCATCAGACTTGGAGGCAAAAAATGCTAAGCTTTTGGTTAGCAGGCTCTCTAACTCTCCCGAGTTTTCTTGCGGGGAGGCGTTTGGAAGTGCTAAGTCTAATTGCGTTGATATGGACAAGATAATGAAACTTAAAGAAAAAGAAGAGCAGTATCTTGGTTTTTGGGGGGTTGCCAGTATAATGGTTAGAAAAATATACCCCAAGATGGTTGATACCATATGCACAGATTCCAACTATCCTGATTGCAATATAGTAGAGATAAGGCCAAGCATTGCGGCAAGGGGCACGGCTGTTCCGAGTTTTGTTTCTTTATGTAGGAAGGCTAGTGACAACGGACAGATATATGATAGATGTGAAATGGGGTTATTAATGGTTAGTTACGAACTTAAAAGATGAAAATGATAAATAAACATAAAAATACTGCGGATAAGAAATCGCAGATTTCTTCAGCTACGCCCAAGAGAGCGCAGGAAGAAATGGTGGGGTTCGCTATAATAATGGTGGTGGTCTTCGTTATTCTTCTTGTATTTTTGAGTCTTTCTCTTAGAAACAAGGAATCACAAGCTGTGGAGAGTTATGAGGTTGAGGCATTTATAGATTCAATGCTAGCCTTTACAACACCGTGTGAGGACTACCTTGATGTTTATGAAAGCGTCCAGGACCTGTTATTTAAGCACTTCGACCATGAGCCTTGTGTGAATGATTTTAGTACGGCAATACTCATGCCCACTCTTGAAGGTATTTTGAATAATAGCTGGAATGTCGGCCAGAATAATTCTGTTAAAGGGTATTCCCTACAGATTTTGAGTGGGAGTAGCGATGTTATTAATCTTGGTAGGGGGAACCAGACAAGAGACTCAAAGGGGTCTGCGAAAACATTGTATAGAAGTAGGGGAGACCCGATAGATATTACATTCATAGCTTACTATTAGTCACTACACCTTGAAGTTAATTATCATCGTATCCACTACAATCTCTGGCTTATGTCTTATTCTGTTCTTTGTTTTTTCTTCTGTAAACTCTATGAAACCAAATCTTTCAAGCATCTTAAGATCATCATTAACGGACTTAAATCCACGGTCAAGTTTTTTGGCTAAATCGTAAATAGACAAAGGTTTGTGGTGTTTGATGACATGAAGGATTCTTGCCTTTTCATTACTAAGTAATTGACGCAGGGCAAGAATTCCTGAAAAGTCGTAATCTACTTTGGAAATTTTTGGCTTTTTTA
>JAHIVR010000039.1 GCA_018816625.1 Nanobdellota archaeon
TCCGGGTAAACATAATTCTTCCTAAAATATCCGGCGGCGGTATGTTTTGTTTTCTGTCGTTTGATACATGCCAGTTTGCTCATCGTGCAAAGGTGCGTCTCGCACCAGAAATAATCTGTTCCGGTTAGGAGTTGGTCAATTTGGTTTAACATGTCCCTAAAATGCCCCTGAGAGCCACGAGGTTCGATTCTGAGGCGTTGTAACATCTTGGTTGACCGTTATTGCTTTGTTATTCAATTTTGGCTTTCTTGCCGTTTAGTTTCTCGTCAAACTCTTCTATGAGGTTTTTCATTGACATGTTCTATCTTGTGTCCTGAAATGTTCTAAAGAATTAAATCTTTTGGATCGAGTTCCAAAGCCCGCGCGAAATTTTCAACTGTTTTTAAAGTAAATCCACCTTTTTTTTTATGAAGCAATGTCACCACCGTAGTTCTTGATTTATTCATGAGTTTTGCGAGACTGGTATGAGTAAGTCCTAAACGATTAATTTCCTTCTCTATTTTTGGGATGTTTAAATTCATGTCTAAGATTATAGACCAAAAAATAAGAAAAGCAAGATTTATTTTTCAAACTCTAAAAAAAGTTTAAATCTTATGTCGAATTTTCTTGACAAAGGTTTTTAAGGGGTATAGGCTTATTCCCAAGACCAACACAATCAAGGGAGTAAGCCATGTCAGATATTAAAAAATCAAACGAAATTACCCGACCATTTATGACCACCGAGGAAGCCCACCAGTGCGTTGAGCAAATAAATAGTAACCTTTCAAATACCCGAGAACTTCTTCTTGACCTCTATGAGCGGGAAGGCTGGGTATCGCTTGGCTATAAAAGCTGGCGGGAATGTGTGGTGAAGGAGTTTAAACAGAATGAAAATTATCTTTATAAGCAATTAGCAGCCGCACAAACGGAACGCAATATTTGTACAATTGTACAAAAACAAATCCCCGAAGGTCAACTCCGCCTCCTCTCCAAACTCGATCCTGACCAACAAAAAGAAGCATGGCAGACCGCAGTTGAGACCGCACCGGAAGGGAAGGTAACTGCTCGTCACGTTGAAACAGTGGTGGATAATATTTTGGGTAAAACTCAACCGCTCATTGAATCAGAAAAAATGTTTTCTGAGAGCGATTCAAAAAATTTATTCACTCTTAAAAATTGTTGGCAGGGTTCATCAAACAGAGACAGGAAAAAATTTATTACATGGATAAATAAATTTTACCCAGAAGCATTAGAAGAATATTTTTTACTTTTTACAGGAAAGGAATAAAAAATGAATACAAAAAAAGTCCATTGGGTTGATGTTACTCCAACATTGGCTGAACGTTGGCTTAACAATAAAAATATTCATAATCGGCTAATCAGAGAGCGTCTTGTCGAACAGTATGCTCTCGATATGAAGCGAGGAAACTGGGGAAAAACCCATCAGGCGATTGCCTTTGATGAAAATGGCGACTTAATAGATGGTCAGCACCGATTAGCCGCCATTATGCGCTCTGGCAAAACAATTAATTTTTTGATCGTGCAAGATCTTCCCACAACCCAAACTATCTCCACCAACGGAATCAGTTCACAAATTGCAACTCAATTGCTGGTAGATCAAGGAGCCAAAAGAACGGCGGGAGATCAACTATCTCTTGTCTTTAATCTGGAAAATTCCGCGCTCAAAGCCTCTATTGTAGCTAACATTGCCGCTTTAGCTAAAGGCCATAAAATAACATTGTCTGTACCCATTATCAAGCAGGTTTATGATATTTACGCAAGCGAAATTGAGGCGATTTGTAAACATAAAAAAAATACGCGCTGGTTAGGAAACAGCCCAGTGCTCGCAATTTTTGCCATTGCGGCAAGATGTTACCGAAACGAAACATTAGAATTTGAAAACCATTATTTTTCTGGCGAAGATTTAAAAAAAGATAGCCCGATTTTAGCCTTTAGAAATTTTATGCTGAACAGGGGCGGCGGTGATTATTCGCGGGTAAGAATCCAGGCAATAACTATTATGTCACATGGCGCAAATTGTTTGATGCGTTATATCTTGCATGAGCCATTAAAGGTATTGAGAACAACAGCACAAGGGGTTAATTTTTTTGCTTCCAAACAAAAAAAGACTTTTACCGAGATTGCAGAACTTATTCGCTTATGACCAACAACGAAAGGAGAACCCATGAATGATAAAGTAAAAGAAGAAATATTTTTTAAGTTTATGGTTATTTTTATTGGCTGGCTTTTAATTTTTAGCTTTTGGGGCTGCGCCACTTTGGGCGTAGCTAATAAGGATGCCATGATGCAAAGGTGGAGAGGGAAACCTGTTACCGAAAGTTTACTTGCCGATATTAACGGATGGGGAAACTGGTACAAAAAAGGCACACCCACCATGCCCGTCGCCTACCTTGATGCGCCACAATGGGAGAGGGACCTCAAAACATCCAACGAAACAAGCGGGGGTTGTGTAGACCAAGCCGTTATTAAAAAGGAAGTTTTGGACGAACTCGGAATACCCAATAAATATGTTCATTGTTCCATAACCCGCAATGACCCATTTCATCCATCTGGGCATCGTTTTGTTATTGTTCTACTTAACAATAAATGGATGGTTATGGATAACGGGGCAGTTCAAGATGTTGTTTGGGAGTTTGAGGCGGTGAAGCGGTCAACCTTTGGAGTAATCAACTATCAGGTGGAGGAATAGATGAAAAAGAAAGAAACCGACCATAAGCTCATTAGATTTTTAATCAGCAAATTAGCAAAGGATTGCCACCTTGCCCGCAATCCAGTCAGGAAACCAAAAATAAAGGTTGCGGCTTAACCCAAAAGGAGAACTAAATGAATAAAATTTCTTTCTCTCACCCATATAAAAAATTAGAAGTTGTAGGAGTTGGAATAGGAGTTGGAACTATAACTAAAGCCATTCTTCTTGGTGTTTCTTGTGTTGACTTGGAAAATCTAGAACAACCTTTTTTAGATTACGACACCGATAAAGGAAAATATAAATTACCCAAAAAGGGTGTATATCTTTTATTGCTATTTTCAAAAACTGACAGAGACCTTTTTACTACACTTAGAAGATATACTCTTAAAAAGTTTATTTATTACCACTCAAGAATTGGAGAAACATTCTCCGTTGAAGTAAAAGAGGATTAACCAATGAATAAGCCGGAGTGTGGAA
>JAHIVR010000040.1 GCA_018816625.1 Nanobdellota archaeon
AAGAAACTATGAATTCTATTGATAGGAAGAAAATAGTTGAAACTTTTGAAAGAATTTATCAATCAAATAATATGGTTTTGTGTGTAGTTGGAGATGCGGACTTTGATTATTTGGTTAAATTTGTAGAGAAGAATTTTGGCACTAAAAAAGGAAAAATTAATCATCTTAAAATTGAACTTCATAATGAAACAAAGATTGTTAAGAGGAAGGGAATTGATCAGGCAAATTTAGTTTTTGCTTATCATGTTCCACTTTCAACAGACAAAAAAAGTTATGCAGCACAGATTTTGAGCACACTTATGGGGGGAGGTTTAAGTTCAAGATTATTTAGTGAGATAAGGGAGAAAAGAAATATGGCTTATGCTGTTAAGAGTATGGTTGATATAAATAAGTATTATGCTTTTGATAGGGTTTATGTTGGAACAACAAAAGAGAATGTAGAGAAAGTTAAAGAACTCATTTTAGAAGAGTACAAGAAGGTTGCAGAGAGTCTTACGGAAAAAGAATTAAATCAGGTTAAGGAACAGCTTATTGGTCACTATTATATCTCTAGTGAAGATTCTGAATTGCAGATGAGGGGGCTTTTGTATACAGAAATGAATGGGGATGCCAGGAATTTCTATAAATTTGTAGAAAATATAAAAGAAGTTAAGTTAAAAGATGTAAAAGATTTAGCCAAGATAAAAAAGTATAGTTTTTTTGCTTTGATTCCGGAGTAAAGCTACAGCCAGCTCTCAAAAAATAAGAAATTAATAAAATAAAAATTAAAAATTAAGGGTTTTATTTGGATGTTAAGTAAATAATACCAATTAATAGGAAGCCAAGTGCAATTATCCAACTTCCGATTTCACCCAAGAATTCTAGAGTAAGCAAAGGTAACAAGTATACAATACCAATGATTACAAAAATCCATGGAACAAGTTGCTTCATTTTCCTTTTTTCTACCTCCTTTTAACCCCTTTAAGTGTATATATACATATGAAAACTCTTTTAAATAGTTTTTTGTTAAGGAGGATATGCAAATAATAAAGGTTCCAGGGATAAATGGCCTAGGGAAAACAAAAGGATGCGAAAGAGCAGGAAATGCGATTTTGGATGCACTTAAAGAGATTTATAGTAATGAACAAGGAAAAATTGTGGATGCTAGTCTTTTAGATTTAGAGGAAATACATTTAGATAATGGGAATATGGAAATTACTAACAAATTAATATATGAAAATTCTTTAGAGGCCTTTGAAATGAAACCAAGGCTTGTTTTTTTAGGGGGAGACCATTCTATTAGTTTTTCTTTAGTTAGAGGTTTTTTGGAGCATACTAAAAAACAAAGAAAAGAGCCGTGTTTAATTGTGTTTGATGCTCATCCAGATTGTATGGAACCTGTGGATGGGACTTTTCCTACACACGAGGAGTGGCTTAGAGGGGTTGTTGAAGCTGGCTTTCCTCCAGAGAACATTCTTTTAGTTGGTTTGAGAAATTCAGATCCAAAAGAGATAAGGTTTATGGAGAAAAATAAAATAAAGAGAATATCTATAAATGAGTTTGTAAGAGATATTGATAATGCCTGTGATACTGTGATGGAGTTTGCTAATGGTAGGGAATTATATTTGAGTTTGGATATAGATGTTGTTGATCCGGCTTTTGCTCCGGCAACAGGATATATAGAACCAGGAGGACTTACAAGTAGACAGTTAATTTACATTCTACAGAGAATGAATAAAATGAAAAATTTAAGGGGAGTGGATATTGTTGAGATTAATGAGAAGAAAGATAGAGAGTATGGGGGAGTCACTGTGAAGTTGGGGGCTAAGATTTTAGCTGAAATAATTTAATTATATATTTTCTAATATAGATTTGTTTATAAAAACATTCGAATATTTATTGAGATGGGTTATGAGGGGTTTATAAATCAAAAAATTGAGGAGATTAAAAATAAAGTTGGTAATGGAAAGGCTGTAGTTGCTCTTTCTGGAGGGGTTGATAGTTCTGTTGTAGCTGTTTTAGCTCATAGAGCTTTAGGAGAAAACCTTGAGGCATATTTTATTGATGATTATCTTAGAAAAAAAGAAGAGTATGAGTTTGTAAGGGAAATTTTTGCAAGAGTTGGAATAAATGTGAAACTTTGTGATGTTAAAGAGGAGATGCTTATGGCATTAGAAGGAGTTTCAGATAATACTGAGAAAAGGCCTATTTTTAGAAAAGTGTTTTACAATACTTTTGGTAAGCTTGTTCAACAGAGTGGTGCAAAGTGTTTCTTGCAAGGAACGAACAAAGCAGATTTAGTAATGTTTGGTAAGGGCCAGTTACAACATAATGTGGGAATACCTTTTGAAGAGTATGGAATTGAAAAGGTTATTGAGTCTTTAACAGAGCTTTATAAACCTCAGATAAGAGAGGTTGCTAGAGAGCTTGGATTGCCTTCTAGTATAAGTGAGAGACAGCCGTTTCCAGGACCTGGGTTGTTAATAAGATGTTTAGGAGAGGTAACTAGAGAGAAATTAGATTTGATTAGAGAAGGATTAGCCATTGCAGAAGAAGAATTGGCATATTTAAATCCTTTTCAGGTTGTTGTTGCTATAAGTGATGAAAAGGTTTGCAGTATGAGAGATAGAGCAGAGCCCAATAAGTATATATTGATTGTTAGAGCTGTTGAGAGTAAGGATGCAATGACTGCTAGAGCAATTGTTCCATCTCAAGGATTAAAGGCTAAATTAGAAGAAAGATTTATGAGTATTTCTGATAAGGTTGGGAGGGTTATATGGGATACAACTGATAAACCTCCTGCAACAATAGAGTATATTTAAAAA
>JAHIVR010000041.1 GCA_018816625.1 Nanobdellota archaeon
CTCATCAATCTCTATCCCTATAAAATTTCTGTTAGTTTGCTTACAAGCAAGAGCAGTAGTTCCACTTCCAATACAATTATCTAAAACTAAATCTCCCTCATTTGAATATGTTTTAATCAAAAACTTACATAATTCTAATGGTTTTTGAGAAGTATGTAATTTAGCAATCCCTATATCCTCTTGACATTCTAAAACATCACAAGGATAATTTGTAAATTCTCTTGTAATCTCATCTTGATGGGATGGTCTATTCCCAATATATTTTCCAAATCTACCATTTCCTTTTTTAATCTTCTTTCCAAAATGGATTAAATCTTGAGGATTATAAGGCATTCTCTTATCTCCCAACAAACTCTTATGACCCATTGATGCTTTACTAAAAACTAATATATCTTCGTGTTTTACTAAAGGTCTATTTTTAGAATGAACAAACATTGTGGAATTTGTTTTAATCCACACATATTTATATTTAAATAAATCTATTGCAGGAATTGTTAATTTAAAAGAAAAAACATTATTTCCAAATAAAACAATTACTCCATAATCTTTAATTATTCTCCTATATTCTTTCCACAAATCATTTAAATTTATCTCTTTATCCCATTTACTATCCATCACTCCATAAGGTAAATCACATAAAATCATATCTACTGATTTATCTGGAATATCCTTCATTACTTCTAAACAATCTCCCTGATATATCTTATTTGTTTCTAACATCTTCTTTCTCCAATTTTTGATTTTCCATAATCTCAATTAAAACTTTTGTTCTATCCTCTGCATATATTGAATTTAAAATTGCTATCTGTTTTAATGTTATAAAATATTTTTCACTATATCCCATCTTTAGTTTCTCCCAACCTCCACAGAGTTGAACCCTATTGGGAACCCCCCGTCTGAATTGGATTTAATATTGTTGTTTAAAGAAGTTTCATCGTTAGATGAAATTTGGGAATCTTCTTTGGAAGATTCCTTTAAACTGATATTAGGAGATTGAGCTTTGCTCAACTTGAGTTCGGACACACCCCGTTTAGTTGCACAAGTCATTGTTTCTGCTCCATGGATATTTCTTTTAATTTCTTTAAAGTATCTTTCTCTAATTTCTTTATAGCTTCTAGTTCTTTTAACTTGTATTTTTTAATCTCGTCTTTAACAAAATTCTCATTAACTTCAAGATAATAATTTGCAAATTCTTTTATTGTTATTTTTGTTAAACTACTGCTACTCCAAGAATGAACACTCCATTTTTCTAATTCTATTAGTGGATTTGCTTGGTCATTCTGCGAAAAAACTCTATCTGTTCTAAAAAACTCAATATTGTTTTCATATTTTTTGATGAATATTCCACTTGATAATTTAGAACTTAAATGAGCATAAACATCTGCTTTTGGAAACTTCTTTTTAAATTTCTTAATATTCTTATTATATTTATTTACTTCTTTTCCAAAACTTTCTAACTCTTTGAGTATTTTTTCTTTCATCATTTTAGTTGTTCCATTCCAGCGAGGAGTGTGTCCGAATTTCTCCTAATTAGTGTTAAGGAAAGTTGCGTGCACACTTTCATTTTGTGCATGCAATTTGGGAGAGCCGTAGGCGAACTCTTTAACGCAGATTATGTGTGGGCGATAGCCCCTTGAGTTTGAAAACTTACGATTACTATTAATTATCATTGTGGTATCCATTCTATTGTTGGCTCTCCTTTGTGATTTTTATCCCATACAAACCAAGCATAAGCGATTAATCCAGAGTTCTTTCCGATAATCCCGTTTGCATAGATTTTTTGTCTTTTGCAGAAAACATAAACCTTCTTTAAAGGAAACTCCTTATCCTGAAACATCTCATATCTTCCAATCCCCTCTAAAAAAACTAACTTCATCAACATAGCTACTTTTTGAGTAGCAAGTTTTTTAGCTTGTAAAACAAATTCTTTAGCATATCTATAAGGAGGATTGGTTATTATGTTTTCTGCTGTTCCGTCTGACTTCAAAAAATCAATTTCACCCTTTCCATAAACATCTTTACGAATATCTGTGGAGCAAACTGGATTTCCTTCTGTGTATTTTAAAATCGCTTTTGTCATTGCTCC
>JAHIVR010000042.1 GCA_018816625.1 Nanobdellota archaeon
TCCATAAATGCTTCTCGTATTTCTCTCTGGGTTAATAGTTCTTGTTTTTTATCAAACTTAGCGTCTTTAATTAAATCCTTAAGTCCTTCAAGTTGTAACGGAGTTAACAGATTGTCGCCATACTCCATTCCTTCAAGAATAGAGATAAGTTCATCAAGTTTCTTAGGAGTAGCATTTTTAAGTTCAGTAATACCAATAGCTTTTCTGATCCTTGATACGGTAAAATTACTCAATCCTTTTTCAGATTTAAGTTCTTTTATTCTTGCAATTTCTTCTCTCTCTGCGGCTGGCTTTTCTGCTTCAGTTAGAAACTTATTAACAACATTACTTGTATCATCACTAACAACAAGAGATGTTGGAGTTAACCCCTCTTTGTATGCAAAAATCTTTGAATTAGGCATTTCGCCTTTCACTGCTTCTAAATATTCTTGATCAACATCATTAGTGAGAGCCATTCTTGCTCCTTTTTTCTGTAAGTCAAAAGCTGTTTTGTGAGAATCAACTAAATATTCACCTGATTCAAATTTAGCTAATTGTGACGCCTCAGCTGGTGGTAAGTTTTTAGCATAAACTTTCGCTGATTTGACATAAGGTGGGTCAAAGTAAAATCCTGTTTTTTGTGGATTAGTTATTTTTAATGATTTAATAAAACGCTCACCATCTTTGTTGGCTAAGTTTATTTTAGTATTATGTTTTTTTGCCAATCTAAATGTGTCGCTAATATCATCAAATGCCTTAACCATTCCATAATTCTCATTAAAAATTATATTCTCAAAAGGAATAAATCCATTTTGTCTCAGTAGTCCTTGTCCTATTCCTCCTCTGATAGACACTCTCCTAATAAAAGAACGCATAACAGCCGAATCTAAATTATTTACATCAGCTTTATTTATGTCAGCGAATGCTTTTTGAAAAACCTTGGAAAACTTGTTTTTGACATCTTCATAAACTAATACTTCTTTGCCAACATCGGTTCCGCGAACATATCCATACCACTGTTTGCTTCCAATATAGCTATCAGGATATTGATCAAAAAAATCATCAAATACTTTCTTAACAGATGGTTCTGTTATTGATGCCAGTTTTATTCTGCTATTCAAAACTTTAACAGCTTTATCAACTGATTTCTTGACTTGTTTTATTCTTCCATCTTGAATCGCCTTAACAACAATATACTTCTCTTTGTCAAAAATATTACTATCAAACCTCTTAAGTCCAGATTTAATAGCATCTTTAATCGAATGAGTTCCTAAAGTAAAAGCGCCGGCATATGGTTCAATAATAGTATCAACTCCTGATTTTACCCATTCGTTGAAAATAGTTTTGAATAGCAGAATAGTTGTATCTTTGTTTCCTAAAAGTAAAAATGCCCCGCTAACTCTCTTACGAGATGGCCTAAAGAATGGTGTAATTTCTTTCTTTAATTCATCAGATATTGTTTGATACTCTTCAGTCGCCCTTACAACTTCTGAATCAACACCCTCAATCGCTTCTGGTTCAAACAATGTTGGTGTTGGCGTTGGTGTTTTTCTATCCTCTGCTGGCTCTGCTAACTCTTTATTGATTTGGTTTTCTGAAAAGAATTTTGCTTTCTTAGGCAATAAAAATTTACTCTCTATTATCTCCCCATCGGATATAGCTCTTATATGGTCAAAATGCCCAAGTTGGTTATTTCTATTATTAGAAATATTTTGTTCGTATTTATCAGCGGCACTTTCTAAATCAGTAGAATAGATACCTCTAACAAGCTTAGCATTTGGGTCTTGCTCTAATACTTTTCTAACTGCTTTGCAACAAGCTGGGTCTGTTCTTTTTGGTTCTCTAAGTTGTTCTCTAATTTCAATTTGTTCTTTAGGTAATTTCTTCGGTATTTCTGGCTTAACTTCTTGTGTGGCTTTGTTGTAGATGTCGGTGAGTTGGGATTTTGCTTCTAATTTTGTTAATGGTTTTGGTAATTTTACAAAAGTGTCGGGAGTAGTCCACTGACCAAGTGTATTGATTGGTATTTCTTCACTTATAATATTTGCTCCTTTTCCTCTAAAACGGCTTACAACATTTTCTTTAAGCCCAACAAAATCATAAGGACGAATTACACCTTCTACGGTATCTACTGCTCTATATATTTTAATTGTTTTTGGTATTTCATCTCCTTTTTTAATAATGTCATTAAATTCAAGTGCTTTTTTTGTTTTTGCTAAGTCTTCGGTTATGCTTTCAACAAAAAATCTATTTGATTGAGGAATAGATTGTCTAAACTCCTCCGCACTCTTATACTTCTTAGCTTCTTGTAGAAGTGATGGCTCAACATCTAAAGACGGCTTAGCAGTAGCTTGGTTATAGATGTCTATTAGTTGGGATTTGGTTTTAACTTTTTCAGGGATTATTGCTTGTGCCTTCACATATCTACCAATTGTATCCCTATCATTAAATTTTAATCCTGATATATTATTATTTTTTAAAACATTAGAGAAAGACTCGCTCCTATCTAAATCATTAAAGTTAATTCTTATTCTTTTACTATCCATACCACGACCAGCATATTTAGATGCCATTCTCAACTCTCCGATGATTGCTCCATCTGCACCTCCAATGCTTTTATTAGTAGCACTCACAAACATCTTAGAAGTTTTTTCTAATTCATCAGCTAATTTACTAAATAATTTAGCTTCACTTTTATCAACTTGATACCACTCTTTTGATAAATCAATTATTTCTCCATTAACAAATCCTTCTATAA
>JAHIVR010000005.1 GCA_018816625.1 Nanobdellota archaeon
ATAATATGTGTAGCGGTTTTGGTGTTAATTTTAGTTCTTTGTTTACTTTTCGGAGAGACTTCAACAGAATTAGAAGATACAAATGTTCCAACAGCAACGTGGTCGACTTATGAAAATTCTGCTTATGGTATAACCATTAACTATTCTTCAGATTGGCAAAAAAACGAAAGCATTCCGTTAAACGTTGTTACTTTTGCTTATTATCCCGAACAAAATACTTTGTCTTCTGCTGTATTAAGTATAATGATTTATGATTTATCTTCTCAACCCATGACCTTAGAGGAATACACACAATTTAGTCTTAATCAGCTAGAGCAAGACATCTTTAATTATGACCAAATTGAAGTTGCAGCAACGGTTCTTGCTGGGGGTCCTGCAGAAAAAGTTGTTTATACCGGAGAAATGTCCCAAACTCTCCTTAAATTTATGCAGATATGGACAATAAAAAATAATAAAGTGTATTTAATTTCATATGTAGCCCCCGCACAATTATATTCTGATTCTTTGAGTACAATACAGAAAATGATTGATTCATTCGAAATTGCTTGATGCAACTTTACGTTCTCTTTCTATTTCTCATTTTCAACATACTTATTGGAATTTCTATCAAAAAATACAAAACAAGAAAAAATAAAAATAAAAAATAAAAAAGTTTAAGCTAACTCTGCTTCAATAGCTTGTTGAAATGCAGCAAAAGGTTGTGCTCCACTAACTAGTCTTCCGTTAATGAAAAATGCTGGTGTTCCCTGAACTCCTGCAGCCTGTCCGTCCCTTAAATCTTTGCTAATCTCTTCGGCCATCTTTCCAGAATCTAGACACGAGTTGAATTCTCCCATATCAAGATCAATCTGGCTTGCATAATTCTTCAAACTATTAACGTCAAGAGCTTGTTGATTATCGAATAACTTGTCATGCATCTCAAAATATTTCCCTTGTTCTCCAGCACACTCTGCAGCTTCCGCAGCTTTTTGAGCGTTTGGGTGGAAACTCAATGGGAAATCTCTAAACACATACTTAACTTTTCCAGTATCTATATACCGAGCTCTTATCTGCGGCAGAGTCTCTGTATAAAATCTTCCACAGAAAGGGCACTCGTAATCACTAAACTCAATTATTGTCACAGGTGCATCACTTTCACCTTTAACAGCATCATCCCCAATTTCAACTTGTGCAGTAGGTGTTGGACTTGGTGCTGCAGTAGGTGTGGGGTTTGTAGGTGCGACTACTGCTCCTGTTCCAATGCCAGAGTCTCCTCCTCCAAATACTCCCAATAAACTAGCTACAAAAAGAATTGCAAACACAAATGTACCTGCCCTCCAAAGAGAATTCTTGCTAAAAGTTATTGTTTCTTCTTTAGGATGATGACTATGCTGAACAATAGGCTTCTCAACTTCTTTTTCTTCTTCCATCTTTTACCTCCTTATATTTTTATAAACGTAACGTATTTTAAGATAATTGATTTAATATATAAAGTTTTATGTGAAAAAAACACTATTCTTTCGAGACCACTATATTGTTCATCAGACTGACAATGCCTTCCTTGGAAGACTCTGAACTTAGTCCCTCAAAACCACAATGTTATTCATTCCTCTACGTTTTCTTTCTATCAGTTGTTTTGATTCCAATTTATCTAATAGCCTTGTGGTTTTAACCTTACCGATTTCAAGTTTTTCCATCAAATCTGCCTGAAATACCGCGTTTCCCTCTTTTTGTAATAACTCAATTACCTCTTTTTCTTCCTTATCTAATCCACTTAAATCTAGTTTTTTCTTTTTCTCTTTGATTTTTTTTACTATTATTTTCTCTTTTGGTTTTGAAAATATAATTACAAGACCTATAATTGCAATTATTCCAACTATAGCTAAACTAACCCATGTTTGTGTTCTTATTGTATCATACATTGAACAACTTGAACCATGTGAGCAAGTATCTCCCACAATGTCTTTAAGGGCAGCATTAAAAATTAGAACTATGATTACCATTACAATTGCTAATCCTATAATTAACCAACCAACTTGTTTATTTTCCATTTTTTCCTCCCTTTTTATTTTTCTGATTATAATTACTAATTGCTCTTTTAAGAGCTTCAATTCCTAATACAGAACAATGCACCTTAATTGGAGGCATACTCTTTAATGTTTTGATTATATTATCTTTTGAAATCTTTTTAGCTTGCTTTATTGTCTTTCCTTTAGCCAGCTCACAAACAACATCTAAGCTTGCAACAGCAGCAGGACATCCAAATGTCTGAAACCCTATATCTGTAATCTTGTCCTTATCCACTTTAATCTCAAGATGCATAACATCTCCGCAAGTTATGTTTCCAACTTCTCCAATCCCATCAGGGTTTTTGAGTTTTTTAACATGTTTTGGGTTTCTAAATCGTTTTATTAGTTGTTTTGTGTATTCCATTTAAACATCAAAAATATGATTATGATCCTCTATTTTTCCTCCTTTTGTATACCATAATAATTATCTATTGCATCATACAATGCATCTGCAGCTAAAATAGAACAGTGTATTTTAATTGAAGGAAGCTCACCAAGCTCGCTTATAATCTGGTCTTTTAACACTTTTATTCTTTGTTTTTTAGTTTCACCAACTGCTAATAATTCTTCTAAAGTTTTTCCTTTTGCAATCTCTGTTAGCATACTGCTTGTAGCTATTGCAGCACCGCACCCAAATGTGTTGAACTTTATGTCATCAATATATTCTTTATCTTGTCGATTTCTTTTTATTTTGAGATACATATACATCATGTCCCCGCATGCAGGATTTCCAACTTCTCCTTTAGCACTAGGATTTTCTAATTTCCCCACATTTCTTGGATTTTGAAAGTGATCCAAAACTGTTTTATTGTACATTCCCATTTTACTTATTTAGTTTTTTAATTAACATTTCAATTTGTTTATCTTTCATTCCATGAGCTTTGCATCCTTGTTCTAGTGTTTCTGCTGTAGCCATTGGACACCCAATACATGTCAATCCAATCTCAAACAAGACTTCACTTGCATCTGGATTTATCTGCAATACTTCTGAAAGCTGTGTGTTCTTGGTAATCTTCTTATTTTTCATCTTATTCATTTTTGGTCTGTTCTATGTATTCCTCAAAACTGCAAGGCTCACAATCTCCTATCTCCTGATCGCAACACACTGCTTCATCTCTTTTTTCCTTTCATTTATTTTTCCCATTTTATAAAGATTACATATACCTTAGTTCTTTTACTATCTCAGGACCATTCATTAAAGAACCATAATAATTCTTCATCTCAGCTATTCTGACAATTTTTGCATTTGTTTTTGATGTATCAACACCAGCCATCTGGGCTTGGTGTTTAACTATAGAATATCTCCTTAAGGCACTATCCGCCCCTCTTTTATTTTGCCTTCTTCCAAA
>JAHIVR010000227.1 GCA_018816625.1 Nanobdellota archaeon
CGTCATTTTGCCGCCGAGGGTTACTGGTTATTTTAAAAATTAAATAAGCAGATTAAGTATTTATTAAAGCCTAATGTTTTAATAAGACCTAATGTTTTAATAAGGTATTAGGTTTTATCAAAGGATTAGGTTTTTTAGTATTAAAGAACATGATATTTGAACTAAAAGAACAGTTACCAAGAGAAACTCAAGACGAGTTAGATCGCATAGAAGCGATTGATTCGACTATGAGAAATTCGACAGAAGCCGCATTTCTGGCGGCTTTAACGCCTTATAGATACAATAGGGTGGTTCGTTATGAGGTTTCCGGTGATGCAACTCCAGACTATGATACTGATCCCGATATGATCCGTGAAGCTGAAGGCAGGACTATTCCTGATGGCTACGAAGGCTTTATGGTAGGAGCTTGGTTTAGACTGCTTAATGTTGAATCAGAAGTAGTTCTCTATTTTAATACCGGAACTGAATCTGTTGCGGTTTGGACAAAACTACACTGGCAGATGATTTCTGCCTCACCATCGCCATCGGCTTCTATCTCTCTAAGCCCAAGCGCCTCTTTATCTTTGAGTCCGTCTGCATCGTTAAGCCTTTCACCATCTCTAAGCCCAAGTGCCTCTATCTCTTTAAGTCCATCGGCATCTCTATCTCTAAGTCCATCTGCCAGCGAAAGTCCATCGGCATCACCTTCTGCGAGTGCATCTCTAAGTCCGTCAGCTTCAATCTCGTTGAGCCCATCAGCCTCGCTATCTCTCAGCCCGTCATTGAGTCCGAGTGCTTCATTGTCTCTAAGTCCGTCAGCCAGTGAAAGCCCGTCGGCAAGCATATCTCTTTCGCCGTCAGCATCTTTGAGTCTTTCACCATCACTAAGTCCGTCAGCCTCGTTATCCCTAAGCCCATCGGCTTCACTATCTTTGAGTCCTTCTCTATCACCAAGCGCATCAATTTCGCTCAGCCCATCAGTGAGTATAAGTGCCTCTATTTCTTTGAGCCCATCACTATCGCCATCAGCAACACCATCGCCAAGTGCCTCGCCAAGTGGAACACCATCGGCAACACCTAGCCCATCGGCTTCACCTAGCCCATCGGCTTCACCTAGCCCATCATATTATCTGTCGGCCTCACCAAGTGCCTCGGCATCACTTAGTCCGAGCTTGAGCCCATCAGTGAGTGTCTCTCTATCACCATCAGTCAGTTTATCTCTCAGTCCGAGTTCAAGCCCATCTACAACGCCATCAGCCTCACCATCACCGAGTGCGTCAGTAAGTCCATCGCCATCAGCAAGTCCATCATTCCCACCAGAACCACCGGGAGATCAACAATAAGGAGATAATATGCCAGAAACAGCAATAGACCAAGCAGGAGAAAAAGTATATACAGCCGAACTAAAGGGGCTTTCTTTAGCACGCCATGTTCAGGCTATGGGTGCTTCTTTCTTAATTAGTCTTAACGCCAACACTACATTTGTAAAAGTATATGCAATTACCCAAGATATTTACCTGAAGTGGGCTACCCATGACTTAGACTGGGTTAATGCCGGAAACTTTGATGAAATAATCATAGCTGGCGCACAAAGGGTATTTCCAGTTCCTAATCAAGTAGATGGCGCACCATTCACCCGGATCATGTTAGTTGGTAGGGTTGCCGGCGCAACTGCTGTCGTTATCGAGAAATAGGCACAGATTTGACTTCAATTATTTTCTTTTGTTAAATTAAAGTATGGTTAGAAACATGCTTTCCGTAGTCATACCTAGCCGAAATGAGAAATATCTCCGGCCCACGATTTTAGACTTATTAAAGAAAGCTACCCAAGAAATAGAAATTATTGCCATTCTTGACGGGTGGTGGCCTCCTCCAGACGAATTAGTAGATGATCCGCGTGTTATCTATATCCATGTTTCTCCATCAAGAGGCATGAGAGAAGCGATTAACTCCGGCGTGGCGATTGCTAAGGGCGAATTTGTGATGAAGTTAGACGCTCATTGTATGTTTAGCGAGGGGTTTGATGAGATGCTGAAGGCTGATTGCAAAGATAACTGGGTTGTTGTGCCGAGAAGGAAAAGACTTGATCCTGAAAGTTGGGAGATTATAAAGTGTTCCAGACCAGACATTGACTATATGTATCTCGCCTATCCGGAAGATAAGAGTGTCTGGGGTGGCAAAGGAATACAAGGCAAGGAATGGAGACAGAAAAACCTTGATAAAGACTTAAAGAGCAAGCTAATTGACGATTTGATGACTGCGCAGGGTTCGTGTTGGTTTATGAGAAAGAAGTATTTTCACTGGTTGGAACTGATGGATGAGGAGAATTACGGCGAATTTGCTAAAGAAATGCAGGAGATAGGACTGAAGTGTTGGCTATCAGGTGGAAGGATGATAGTCAATAAGAAAGTCTGGTATGCTCACTGGCACAAAACTAAGGGCCGGGGATATTCATTAAACAGAAAAGAGTGGGCCAAAGGGACAGAATATACGAACAAGTGGATGGAAGGCAAGCCGTGGCATAAACAGACACTTGATATTAAGTGGTTGATTGAGAAGTTTAAGCCTCCAACTTGGCCTAAAAATTGGTGGATTAAATGAAAATGAAGGATTTTGACATCACTGTTATCTACTATACTTCTAACTATCTTGAGGAAAAGAACTCGTTTTTTGTCAGGAACACGAAGAAGCAGTTATTAAAAGCGATTGGC
>JAHIVR010000043.1 GCA_018816625.1 Nanobdellota archaeon
AATTTCATAACTAAACATCAAACTATTAAGAAATGTCCTTATGAGTTGGCTACTGATTTAAAATTGAAGAGTGAGAATAAATGGTTAGAGTTGATAGGATTAAGTAAAAAATAGAAAATTATAAATATGATTGATGCATTTATAATATAATTAAAAAATAGAAGGAGGAATATAATCCATAATTTTTATTATAGAAAAATTTATAAAATGGAGTTGGCTTTAGTTTATATGGGAAATGAAGATACATTTATAACAGATTTTGAATTAACAGAAGATTTGATGGAGTCTTATACAAGTAATGACGATATACAATTTATTGATTTAAATTTGAAGGAAAAAGTAGAGAAATTACCAGTTGGAACTTTATTGCAAGTAGGAAAGAAAATTGGCTCATCAATAACAATCCTCTCTATAAAAGAGGTAGATGATATTTTAATTTCTTCGTTCTTTAAATAAAAAAAATGGTTTCTGTAGCTTATTCTCATAGAATAATATGTGATTATGAATTTATTGATTGGTTAACAAAACAGGGGGATAAGATTTCTTTATTTTCTCATTTAATGCATATTAAAGGCTCTTCTGAACATTGGAAAAAATTTCATAATTTAATTTTGAAATCAGAATTAAATGGAAATGCTCTTATGGATGAAAAAGACCTTGGTGCTGGATTTAAAATAATGCCAGACCCAGATTTTCTTTCTGCCCACAAAAATAAGATAACAAAAAATATAATTTTTGCTGTTGACCTTGCAGATGAAAAACCATTTAAGTGTTATATTCTAACTTCTCCTGAAAATGAAAAATTATATTTAGAAAACCTACACTACAAGGGGGTTAAATCTGTGATTATTGTAAGTGAGGAAAGAGCAAGGAAAGTTATTAATGAATTTTTTAGTGCATTCTGTTTAGCAAGAGAGTTATCAAGATAATAATTTTTTATCTAAATCACCAACCCCTAACTCACCAATACAAAAAATAATAGAGAATTTATTTGTTTCACTATGTATGAAATTGGAATTATTTTACTTCTTTTAGGTTTTACTCTTGGAGTATCTATTTCTTCACTAATTGAATAAGTTACTTTTTGTATCAAAACAGAAAATTATTTAAACAATGTTTTTCTTTACTAATTAGTAGGAAATTTAAATGAAAGAAAAAAATTATTTTAAGATAGCAACATTTTTATTATTAGGTTTTGTTTTAGTATTATTTACTATTTATATATATCAAGAAAATTTTAAAGAAGATAAATTTATTCAATTTGGTGAAGTTTCTATTAAATCAAAATATATTAATTCTTTAGCACAAAAACTTGATGGGGGGAATTATATAATTTGTGATATTGAAGAAAATAAATGTTCTGGGTTTAAAATAACTCATAATGATTAAAAATAAAAGATGGTAACAAATTCAGGAACTCAAAAAATTTTTTTTGGAAAGCCACCAGGAACTCCCTGGGATGCACCTGGAACATATATAACACCAGAAGGAAGCATATCCGTTGGTGGAACACCTGTTTCTGGTGGTGCTGGAAGAGGAGGAGTTTCTATTGATGAAAAAAAAAGATTAGAAGCAGAGAAAGCTATGGCTGCAAAAAAATCAGCAGAAGCAGCAGAAAAAGCAAGACAGGCACAAATTAAAATTGAACAAGAACTTGTAGCACAGAGAATAACTCAACAAGAAGCAGCAAGACAATTAAAAGAACAAAGAGAAAAACAGATACAGACAGAATTTGAAGCAAGACCAACAACAACTGAGTTTGTTCTCGGTGGTGGTGCTAAAACAACTTTTGATTTTAAGGAATACGCAAAACAATACAAGGGTGGAGTAACACCTGTTTTTGATTTTAAAGAGTATGCAGGAAAACATGGTGTTCCTGTAACAACCCCAACAGAATTTATTCTTGGAGATTCATTCGATAAAAAAGGAGTAAGTTTTATAGAACCAGCAGACCAAGTGTTTAGGGAATTGGAAACAAAACCATCACCAAAATATTCTGTTGATTTATTTAGGGAAGCTGGAAGACAATTTTTCTTTATTGATGGAAGTTCTATAACTGCTGTGAGAACTTTGGCAGCACCATTAGGAAGATTTTTTTCTGGAAGACAAGGCGAAGATATAAATTTAGGATTACCTCAGCGAGGAACTTATATTGCTGATAAATATTTTTTACCATTTGAATATAAAGATATGACAAAATTTGAAAGGTTAAAATACCAAGCAACAGTAGACCCAGAATTGTTAATGCCTTTAGAATATCAGGCAGAAATAGAGGCAAAAAGAATAGAAACAGGATTGCTTAGCGAATATGAACCAAAAATTGAAGGACTGCAACAAGATATTCAGGAAAAAATAACTGCAGGTGATATTACTTTAGAGGCTGGTGAATCACAATTAACAACAGGTATTGAAACATTTCAAAAAGAATATGAAACTGAATTTTATAAAAGGTATGAACCAAAAGCAAGAGAAATAGAACTTATTAGTAGGAGGTTTAAACAAGAAGCTGAAATGGCACAGCTCCCTTCTTTTGATGTAAAATCTGCTGCAGAAATTGGGGCAATGATTGGAGGAACTTTAGTTGGTGGATTTCCAGCAGCAATGGTTGAAGCTTCTGTTATTGCTTCAGGATTGCCAAAGATTACAGGAGGGGAAACAATTTTTGAAAGAGGAGTTGGTACTCTTGAAGTTGGAATTGGTTTTGCAGGTTTTGGGGTTACATCAAAACAAGCAATGAGGGCTGTTGATGTTGGGATGGTTGAAGAATTACAAGCAATGGAAACTTCTGTTTTAGGTGAAGAACTTATAAGCACACCAAAGGGGAAGTTTGTTCAATTAAGTGGGGTTCAGACAATTGGAGAAGAAGGTGGAATTACAACTGGCTTAAGAATGCCAATATTTCAGACAGGAGAAAAAGAATTCGCTATTGCTGGAGGAAAAGGTTTTCAAAAATTAAGATATTTTTCATTTGAAACTGGAAAAGAAGTTAAAATGGTTGAACAATTTAAATTCGGTGCAAGAGTAGAGATTTCTGAATTAGTTCCAAAAATAAAATTAGGTAAAGATTTTATTGGAACTGAATCATTGAAAAAATTTAAATTTGATTTTGGAGGAGAGTTAAAAGGATTTAAGGCTGCTTATGGAAAAGGTTTTGTTCAGCGAAGAGGAGCTGATACTTTTAAAGAATTTAGGTTCGGTGGTATTCAAAAAGATGTTGATATTTTTGGAACAAAATATACAAGAATTTTAGGTGGAAGAATGAAAAGTATGAAATTATTTGGATCAGAACAATTGAGAAAAGGAGGATTAATATTCAAAGAAGCAAAAGGTATTTTTGATATTGGTGAGCAGGGTTTTATAAGAAAGATGGCAATGCAAACGCCAGTTAAAGAAGATGTTGAATATATTATATCGGGTGGTAAAGGAATAAAAACTTCCTTACAAAAAACTTTTCAATTATCAACACCTCCTGGGTTAGTTTCTGAAATACAAAAACAAATTATTTCTCCGAAAGAAATATTTAAAATGCCAACTCAAAAAACATTTGTTACTGGTGGATTAATAACAAAAACAAAACAGATGTTTGAACCAAGAATGAGTTTTAAGGAATTGCAAAAACCATTTTTAACTGAATTGCAAAAACCATTTTTAACTGGAATGCAAATACAACCTCAAATATCAATGACACAACAAAAAAATATATTTGCTATGAAACCAAGAGTTGTTGAAAGTTTAGTTGGAGCACAATTATTAGGAACAGCACAAAAATTAAAAACAAAACAATTACAAAAGCAAAGATTATTTGAGCCACTTCTTGATATGGGGTTTGATTTTAAATATCCACCTGCAAGGGGAACAGACTTTAAAGGATGGTTTGGTTTTCTTCCACCACTTCCGATGGGAATTTTTGAAGGCAAGGGAATTCCTTACAAGACAAAGAGAAAATTGAGAAGAGACCCAAGCTATTTCGGAGTTTATGCTCCAGGATTGGGTATTAAAGTTCCTAAAATGCCAGAAGCATTAGAAATGACAGGTCTTTGGGAAAGAGCAATAATTAAGAAGAAAAAAAAGAAAAGAAAATGATAAAACATAGAGGCGATATGGGGAGGAAATAAATTATGAACCCAGAAGAATTTGAACATTATAAAATGCAGGAAGCATTACAGCAGGGACAGTTAGACCATCAGAATCTTGCTTATGCTCCACAGGCATTGGAACAAATACAGCAAAGTCAGGCAGTATTAGTTGAACAGACAAATCCAAAAAGAGTTGTAAAGGATATTATATTAAGATTAAGAGGATTAGAAGAAAGTCCAGACGGAACTCTGGTAAAAGTTGCAACTCCAAAGATAAATGAAATAGGGCAGGATAATATTTGGTTTATTCTTGATTCACATATAAATCAGAATGTAATATTATCTCATTTAGAAGAAGAAGAAATAAGAAAAATAATGGACGGATTGCAGGATGATTTGGTTGATGATTTATGTTTGAACTGGAAAGAATATGGGATAACAAAAAAAACAGATTTAGATACAATTAACAACAGTGTTTTAATGAATATTTTCATGGCTTTAAAAAGAGCAGAAGGACAGAATGAAAAGAACTGGCTTGGAAAAATAAGTGTTGAAAATATAACAGGACAATCAAGACTTCCACAAATAAAAAAGGAGGGATGGTTGAGTAAATTCAGATTGTAAACTACCACTCAATAAATTGGGTGGCTTTTGACTGAATTCTACCAAAAACAAAAGTGAAGAAACTTTTTTTTTTATTAATTATTATTAGCATGACTTGTTTTGTTTCTGCAGAATTTCCAAGAGTTATTTTAGAAACACCTTCAACAGATACAATTAATGTTTATTCATTAAATAACCTTACAGACACAAATGCTACAACAGAATGTGGTGCAGATGAAGTTTTAGATGGAGATGGAGATTGTGTATCACATTCTTCCTGGATTACAAATGCTGTAAATAATTTAATTAATTATCTTCAAGGAACAACTATTTATTCAACAGCAGATTCAAATTATACAAACTTAACAGAATTTGCAGTTTCACAAGCAGGAGATAATTCTTCTTGGAATCAATCATTTGCTGATACACTTTATGCAACTGCTGGTTCAGGAAATGCAAGTTGGAATGAAACTTATGCTAATACTCTTTATGCTGACATAAGTGTTACAGGAGATAATTCATCGTGGAATCAGACTTTTGCAGATACTTTATATGCTACTATCGGTTCAGGTAATGCTTCTTGGAATCAGACATTCGCTGATACTATTTATTCGGGAATTGAATGGGATTATAACCAAACTACACCAGCAATAACTTATACTGATGCAACAAATACTTCTATGACTTCTTGGATAGATACTACTTTCTTGAAAATTATAAATATGTTTACAAAAATAGATATTCATAATATGATTATTGGAAATAAAACAGAAATATATTCAACTGCTGATAGCAACTATACAAACTTAACAGAGTTTGCAGTTTCTCAAGTTGGAAATACTTACAATGCAACTTATGCTGGTTATGCAGATAATGTTTCAAGAAATTATACTTTGGATACTTACACTAATTGGAATATAGATTGGCTTTCTACTTATAATTCAACTTACGATGCAAACATTGATACAAACTGTACAAGTGAAGGTTCTTGTCCATTAATTACTTATGATTCAGAATTAACTTATACAATTGACACTTCTGCTTATGTAAACTGTTCAGGTTCTGAAGTATTTTTAGGTAATGGTTCATGTTCTACAGTTTTATTAACATATACTGATACAAATGCCTCTACTGAATGCAGTGATGACGAAGTTTTATTGGGTAATTCAAGTTGTTTGAATTCAACTTTGTTTTTTGATGACACAACTGTTTCAGATTATTACACTCAATCTGCAATTAATAATATTATAGAAACAAATAAAACAATAATATATTCTACTGCTAATAGTAATTATTCTTCAATACTCGCTAATATTTCAGAAAATAATGCTTCTTGGCTTTCTACTTATAATTCAAGTTATGCAGGAAATTTAGACACCAATGCTTCAACAGAATGTTCTAATGAAGAAGTTTTATTAGGAAATACTTCTTGTCTTGATTCTGGAACTTTTTATGATAACACAGACACTTATGCAGGTTGGAATAATTTAACAGGAATTCCCCATGCAACTCCAAGTGATGGAGATACAACACATTTTAGTTTAGCAGATGAAATTTATGATTGGATTATTAGTTTAGGATACTGGACAGGTTCTACAATTAATTCAGCAATATCTGGAAATATCACAGCAGTTTACACTTCTGTATTTGGTGCTGCCGATGGAAATTATTCTGCTATAAATACAAATATTAATAATGCTATATTAGGAAATAAAACAGAAGTTTATTCTACTGCTGATAATAACTATACAAACCTAACAGAGTTCGCAGTTTCTCAAGCAGGTGATAATTCAAGCTGGAATCAAACTCGTGCTGAAGAATTATTTTATGGCCAAAGTGATGTCAATACAATGATTAGTGGAAATATATCAGGTGTTGAATCAGATATTTATGGAGCAATGAGTGGTAATGATTCTGTCTGGAGCAACAATACTTATTATGACCAATCATTAAATAAATCAGAACAAGTTAATTTTAGCAATGTTCAGGCAGGAGAGTTTTATGGAAGCGGACAATATTTAACTGGAGTATCAGGAGATAATAGTTCTTGGAATCAAACAAGAGCAGATGAACTTTATCTGCAAATAGATGGTTCAGTAAATGCAACAGATTTAAATGTTACAGGAACATCTTGGATTGGAAGTGGATTGCTTAATGGAAATATTATTTCTAACTGGATTACAAATGCTGTGAATGATTTAATAAGTTATTTTACTAAAACAGAAGTTTATAATATGATGATTGGAAACAAAACAGAAATTTTTTCTACTGCTGATTCTAATTACACAAATTTAACAGAGTTTGCAGTTTCACAATCTGGAGATAATTCTTCTTGGAATCAAACATTTGCAACTGAATATTTATATTATCTTCAATCAGATGTTAATACAATGATTAGTGGAAATCAAACATCTACAAAGACAGAAGTATATGGAGCATTGGATGGAAATATCAGTGCTGTTAATACAAATTTGAATTCTGCTATTGCAGGAAATATTAGTGGATTAATTAGTTCAACAAATGTTGCGTGGATTAATGAAACAAATACTTTTACTCCAGCACAGACTTTTTCAAATAATATTACAGTTGAAGGAATTAAATTTGAAGCAGATGCAACAAATCACAGAATTTATGATAACGAAAGTTGCTTAATTTTGGAAGGAGATACTTCTAAATTATATATATGTTAAAAAATGAAAAAAAAAGTTTATATTGGAATCATAATAGGAATATTTATTTTGGCAATAGGAACTTCTTTTATTTTCTCTGAAAATTCATTTATTTCTAAATTAAAACCAGATTTTTTAAAAGGATTAACTTCTGCTCAAATGACAATCAATGAAGATAGTGAATTATACACTTTCAATAAAGGCGAAAACACAAATATAATTTATTATTTAAAAGATAAAGATACAAAGATAGTTATTCCTTATGAGAGTTTTTTAAATGAACCTAATAAATTTGGATTTATTTTTAATGAAACTAATATAAATTCAGAGTTTGCTATGACTTCTTATACTTTCGATAAGAAAATTTATTATGAAATTCAAAGTGATAAGGATTATTCACAATATTCTAAATATATTCTTTCAAGAGATTTAGGAACAACTAAATTAGTTCAGAATGAAATTGGACAATGGGAAGAAAGACCTCTTAAAAGATTTATTGATTTTAGTGAGATATTTAAGAAATTTCATAATCTTTATTTTTATAACAAAACAGAAGAAAATGTAACTATTTGTTTGGAATGGAGTAAAGAAAGAGAGTGTTTAAAGTGGACTACTGAATTACAAAACATTACAAGAAAGCAAAACAGAGATATAAGTATGAAAATGTATTTAGACAAGTCAAACTGGATTATTGAGTTCTTTAATTTATTTGATTTAGACCCATCTATTGGAGACGACACAGATTCTAACTGGAATTTAGGAACAATGAATAATATGGAAGTAGAAGGAGCAGGAGCAGATGCTAATCTTACTTCAAACATGAGTTCAGGTGGATTTTTGAGCAGAATATTTGATGCAGGTTCTACTGTAGATTGGAAAAATATAACTTATAATTTAGAATATCCTTATGGTGAAGAACTACTAAGCAACCAAGTAGATGTTCCTGAAATAAACATGACAGGAAATGTTTTATTAATGCATTTTAATAATGATAGTTCTATTGGAGAAAATGATACTCATGTATACGATTGGTCTGGTAATGGAAATAATGGGACTGTGACAGATGCTGTTCTTAATTCATCAGGAAAATTTAGTGGGGCTTTTGAGTTTGATGGTGTGGATGATTATATAATAATTGGGACAGGAA
>JAHIVR010000006.1 GCA_018816625.1 Nanobdellota archaeon
GGAGGAGCAGCTTATTGTGCAAGTAAAGGTGCTATAAGGCTTTTCACAAAAGCTTTAGCAGCAGAAGTAGGTAGTTTAGGAATTAGAGTTAATTCTATTCATCCTGGCTTAATTGACACACCAATGACCACCTCATTTACTCAAGACAAAAAAGCACTTGAAGGAATGATGTCTAAATTTTTATTAAAAAGGGTTGGACAGCCAGTAGATATTGCTGGCCCAGCAGTATTCTTAGCAAGCGACGCCTCCGCATACATGACAGGAAGCGAGATAGTTGCTGATGGTGGATGGATTGCTACGTTGTAAAAAATTTCAACAAAATTATTCAAACAGCCTCTTCAAAGCTTTTTTAACATCTTTAGCTTTAGTTATAGCACTAGAAACAGCAATTCCACTAGCACCAAGTTTCATAGCAATCTCAACATCCTGTTTATTTTTAACACCAGCACCAACAATAAAAGCATATTTTAGCTTTTTTGCAATTTTGCTAATTAATTCAGGCTTTGCTTTTGAAACAGAAATCTTTCCAGCAACTAACTCAGGAGGTTCAATAATAAGATAATCTGGTTTTAATCTCTTAATCTTTTTAGCTTCCTTTAAACTAGTAACAAAAACAGCAGTTTTTAATCCAATTTTCTTACATCTCTTAACTGTCTTCTTAATAATCTTAAAATCTAACCTATGCTCTGAATGATTTAAAAAAGTCCCCTTAGCACCATCTTTTTTAACAGCTTCTGGAATAATATAACCAGTATGTCTACCAGGTTCAAAGTAATCAACATGCTCTGCAAAAATCTTTAGCTTTGTTTTCTTAGCTATCTCTCGGAGATGAGATGCTTGAACCCCCACAATTATATTTTTATCATATCTCTCAATGGCCTTTGCTAACTTTAATGCCTTTTCTCCAAGTTTATATGTTTTAAAATTAATAATTACAATAGGTTTCATTTTACTAAATTTTTACATGGTTCTTTTATTGAAATAGATTTAATATTTTTTATAGTAGTATCTAAAATCCTCTGCAATGCTTCTTTGCTATTAAATGCATTATGGGGGGTTATAATTACATTATCAAAAGTCAATAATAAATGATTCTCAACCAAGTTCTGAAGATTTTCTTTTGGAAAATTCTTAGAAAGTAATTGAACTTCTTCTTTTATAATAGATTCTTCCTCTAAAACATCCAAAGCAGCTCCACCTAAATCTCCTTTTGCAAGAGCCCTAACCAAAGCTCTTGTCTCAATATTCCCTCCCCTTGCAGTATTAATTAAATAAGCCCCTTTCTTAATTAATTTAATATTTTTTCCATTTATCAAATGATGAGTTTTTTTATTATAAGGGCAATGCAAAGTAATTATATCAGAATTTTTCAACAAATCATTAAAACCAGTATATTTAAATCCTAATTTTTTAGATAATTTATGGTCTTTTTTTACATCATAAGCAATTACTTTCATTTCAAATCCTTTTGCTATTCTTGCAACATGCTTTCCAATATGTCCTAACCCAATAATTCCTAAAACCTTTCCTTTTAGATCAAATCCTCTTAAATTTTCTAAAGAAAAATTTCCTCTTATTGTTCTTTCATAAGACTTATGAATCTTTCTTGATAATGCAAGTATTAAAGCAAAAGTGTGTTCTGCAACTGTATTTTCTCCATAATTAGGAACATTAAAAACAGAAATCTTTCTTTTTCTACACTCCTTGACATTAATATGATCAAAACCAGTAAATCGAGTAACAACAGCTTTTAATTTTTTAAGTTTGCTTAATATTTGTTTGTTTATTTTAGAATAAATAAAAACAGAAACAACATCAACATCTCTAATGTTCTCAACAGTTTTTTTATTTAATTCATCTTTAAAAAAAATTAGATCATGTTTTTTCAATTTCTCCTTTAAATAAGCTTCTTCCCAATCTTCTAATTCAAAAAATCCTATCCGCATCTCCAGATCTCCTTTTTCAATAATTTTGTGATTTTCATAGGATCTTTTGCTTGCCAAACATTTCTTCCAATAGCCATTCCAACAAATCCTGCTTTTATATAATCTTTAACCTGTCTCAACAATTCTTTTTCTCCTCTCTTACTTCCTCCAGCAGCAACAACTTTCGCTTTTCCAGCATTTTTTACTGCCCATTTAAAATCTTTTAATCCTCCAACTGGATGAATCTTTATTATGTCTGCACCTAACTCTAAACCAACTCTTGTTGCGTAAGCCA
>JAHIVR010000044.1 GCA_018816625.1 Nanobdellota archaeon
ATGAGGTCTTTTAAAATTATAAAACTTTTATTTCCTGGAATATAATCAATTAAATCAGATTTAACAGCTTGTCTTAAGGCAAGTTCTGAATCAGCACTGCATGGGACAATCATCAAATCAGGAAACTCTTTCAAAAGCTTCTCATAATTTTTCTTAGAATTAAGCAAATCAATCTTATTTGCAGCTATAATCATAGGCTTGCTTATCTTTCTCAAAATAGAGGCAAACTCTTTTAAATCAGAATCTTTCCATAAAGTTGGTTTTTCATCCAAACCCAGCTTCCTAAGAGCCTCTTTTACTTGATCTTCTGTTACTTTTAATCCAGAAAACTGCTTTGCAACTGCCTCTGAAAACTTACCTTTTTCCATCTCAGTCTTTCTAGCAAAACTCTTCCAAGCTTTAATAAATATATTATAATACCACATATCTAGCTCTTCTTCTAAAAACTCAATATCTTTACTAGGATCATGGTCTTTGCTAGGCTTACCTTCAATATCTGTCTCACCACTAACATCTACAATATGAATAAAAGCATCTGCTTGCATAACATCACTAAGAAATTCATTCCCCATTCCTAATCCTCTATGGCTCCCTTCTACAAGACCAGGGATATCTACAAGTTTTACAGGAACAAAACGTTGCCCATTAATACAAAAACCTTTTTGAGGGTTGCATTTAGTATTAAATTCTTTTTCTAAGCATTCTATTCTTACATATCCCACCCCTTCTGAGCTTTTCAAGGTTGTAAAGGGATAGCTAGCTATCTTAACCTCTGCTAAAGTCGCAGCTTTAAAAAAGGTAGATTTTCCCACACTAGGCTTGCCAATTAAAGCTATTTTCATCTTATTAAATATCCAACTTTAAAAAATATGTTCCTCCATTATTATATAAAATTTTATGTTTAACTAAAGTATTTAATCTTTTCCTTATTTTTCCTCTTTCTAAATCAAGATAATCTTGCATATCTTTAACCCTAAAAAAGCCTTTTTCTTTTTTCAGTTTTATAGATAGATTCAATAATTTGAGAAGAATATCTTTGGGTATTGATTGCTCATTTGTAATATCCTCTAAAATATTTTTTTTATTTGAAGAAAAAAAATTTATTTTCTCTTTAAACTTTTGGACATCTTTCTTTCTCATGCATTGCAACTCCCAGATTGCACTAACATAATCCCCTTTATTTTTCCAATTACGTCTTATTATTCTTTTTAGATTTAAATTTGTATGGATTCCAAAATTAGATATCAATAAGTCCTGTATATCTATAAGTAAATTGGGTTTTATTATTTTAGATTTTAAAATAAGGGGTATTTTATTCACAGAATAACTCTTTCCTAATGTTAGCCTATTAACAAATTCTTTAGGTAAAACATCTATTGTATCTGCTGCTTGACAACATGCAACTCTTCTATTTTCAACTTCTGGCCAACCCTCATCGTCAAAAAAATGTTGAATAAATAACTTTTTCTGAGATTTAGTACCTTGCTTAATAACTTTTGGAACAAAGGGGTTATGGAATAATTTTTTCCCTCTAGGGCTCCCCAATCTTTCTAATTGCCTTTTAACAAAAGAGGGGCATAAGATATAAGGGGTTCCATTTTTGTCTATTCTTTCTGAAATATTTACATCGCCAAAAACTTTTTTAACACATTTTTTAATCCTATTAATTAATTCTTCATTCTTATTTTTATACATAAAATGAGACTGATTTAAATGGCCATCTGCTAAACTCGCTGCAAGAATAATGGCTATTTCATCAGATCCTAAGTATATTTCTGGGTTTGTATTGTTCCACCCTATTTTTTCAATATACTGATTAATTCTATCATATTTTATATTTAAAAAATCCAAGATAATTTTTATGTTTTTAATATTCATCCCAGATCTATTCTTATAATTATGAATTGAGGCCTTACTTATTTTAGTTATTTTGGATAAATTTTCTATAGTTTTTGCTTTTTTAATGCATCTATCAATCAGGCTTTTCAAATAATTATCATCAATTTTTATACTTATAAAGTTTGGCTCATCATACCAACGATAGAAATTGGATATTCTCTCCATATAACTTTCACGTCATAAAAGATTATAAATGTTACTATCCCCATTCCTTTATGGGGCAAAGGTAGTAATCCTTGGACCTTATTTTTTTGACTATTTTTCTATTTCATTCAAATTAATATGTAAGAACTTAATAAAATTATCTAAAAAGTAAAAACCCAGGGTTGCAATGCAATCCTGGGGGTATATAAATATTAAAGATTGCGTATATTTATATATTTTCCCATCTCACTTTCCCAACAAGACCAATTAACATAATTTATTCCGGAAAGCAAGCTTTTTATACTTTCTCAACTACTAGTTAACATAAAGGGGAATAAAAATGTCATTTATAGAAAATCTTGGATATACTTTACTGGGATTCATAATAATAGTGTCTGTATTTCTTCTAATCTTAGCAATAATAGAAAAAAAACTCCTTATAAGACTCATAAAAGGAAGAACATCAAGAAACCAACTCTATATAGATAAAATATCAAAACTAGACATAAATAAACCAAAAGAGTCTCTAATGGTTCTTAATAGCACGACAAAAAATTTCTTCAAAGAGGCCTTCCACATTTCTGGAACACTTGAATACTCTGAATTTCAAAGAATATTCAAACAAAAAAACAATAAGAAAGCTGAAGATTTCTCAAGAAAAATGACAAATTACTTATATTCAAATAAAACCATAACTACCCCAGAAATCCAAGAACTGATAAGGCTCATTGCAGAAATAATAAGCAGTAATAAAATAATAGACAAAGAAGAAAGGAAAAGACTTGACCAAAGAAGCCTTGAACTAGACAAATCACGGGACTCAAGGAAGATTCACATACCGGGTATTGGCAAGAAAAAACTCAAGAACAAGAAGAAGGATAGCCAGGAAGATTAAATACTCATATAATCCTATAGAAACCTTTCTCTTAGTCAATTTAAATATTCCAGCGTAAGCTGCAGATAAATTTTCAATACTTTCTGCCGAAGAATAAGTTCCACCAGTACTATATGCAATACTCTTCAAAGAATCTTCATCAATCTTTAATAAAGCAAACTCTGTATTTCCTCCCTCTTTTGTTCCCATCCCTATACTATGAACCACAACATCATTCCTCTTAGCATAGTCAATAGCATCATCCATAGTGCCAACATTTATCTGTCCGTCACTCAACAAGACTATAGACTTACTCCCCTCATTTATCATTAAATTAGTAGATGATAAAACAGCCTCGTAGAGATCCGTTCCTCCTAACCCGCTAGTTTTTATTTGATTAACAGCTCTTTTCAGCTCGTCCCTTTTTTGAGTCATATCTATCTCTATTCTTGAACTTGAAGAAAAAGAAATAACTCCCATGTTTACATCTATAGGAGCAGAATCAATAAATTCTGAAGCAACCTGTTTTGCTGCAGTTATTCTATCGGGAACAAAATCATCTGCCTCCATACTTTGAGAAGAATCAATAGCTAAGACAAAAGAAAAATCACTAGACTCAGCAGTAGTATGAAAAGTAAACCCAGAAACAGCAAGAACCATCGCCATAATAATTAAAATATTAAGTCCTAAGACAACAAGATTTTTTGAAAAAAAGTCAATCCCTTGTATTTTTGCGATTGCTTCAAAATTAGCAAACTTCAACGCCTTTTTTTTCTTATTTCCCAAGGCAAGAAAGTGTATAAAAAATAAAAGAGGTACCAAAAATAAAAGAAACAAATACTGTGGATGTGCAAAAGAAAACTCCATTAAAGACCCCCCTCCACCCTTCTTTTCAAAAACAAAGCCAAAGGAACAGCAAAAGATTTATTTGTTACAAGATCAAGGGAATCGGCCTCGGTCCTCTTAATTATTTCCTCCACCGCCTTGGCCTGTTCGTAAGCATACTTCTCATAAGTAGCCTTAGCAAATTTTGGACTAACCACAACTTGTTCTCCAGTAACAGGATTTTCTAAAATAAGCTCTCCCTGTACACTCGGAAGAGTCATATCTAAAAGATCTCTAACTCTTATTAAAATTGTCTCGTATCTGTGAGAAATCAAACTTAATTTCTTTTCAGTTTGATTAGTAACTTTAAGAAAATCTGAAACAACTATAACAGAGTGTATTGAATTATCTAGATATTCCATAGCAAAATCCAAGGCCGCATCAAGATTTGTGTTCCCTCCATATTGGCTTATATCAGATAACATATCTATAAAGAATCTAAAGTGCTTTTCCCCATTCTTTGGAGCTATAAAATGATGGACCTTATCACTAAAAAGTATAAATCCAACTCTATCATTTATGTCCATTATAACCTTGGCAAATGCGGCGACCAATTCCGTATTAAATTCACACTTGAGTTTATCTCCAGAACCAAAAACCATATTGCTTCCAACATCAATCATAAAGATAATCTTCAAATCTCTTTCCTCTTTATATTGTTTAACCAACAACTTCATGGACCTATTACTAGCCCTCCAATCTATATCTGAAGCATCATCATCCGGAGTGTAATCCCTAAAAGCCTCAAACTCCAAACCCTTCCCCCTAAAGAGTAACTTGTAAATATCTCTCTTAAGTCTAAACTCTTTCATAATTTCTTGAAAATCACTTATTGCTGTTGCTATATCAACATTAAGTTTTGCTGTTTTTTTTGTTTTTTGTTTTAAAAACACCATTTCTAGTTAACCCCACCCAGAAGAACACATTTATTATCAACACACCCTAAAACACCTAAAGAAGCACATCCAACCTCGCAATTAACTCTATTACAATCTTCTTCTTTTTCATAAAGAGAGTAATCTTCTCCTTCAACATAGACAACATAATTTTCCTCTAATCCAGCAACATCTCTGTTAATAGGCATGGGACAGTTACAACAAGAGCCAATATTAATTACATAAACACAATCATCTACAGTTTCACAATAATCATACTCAACAACCTGGTTTTTTTCAACAATAAACCCATCCCAAAAGATAATCACTAAAGCTACTAAAACAACCACAACAATCAAAAATATCCAACTTTTCTTTTCCATTTTACTGAACTTGTGAAGGAAACACCATAGCTTCCCTGTATTTTATCATTTTATATGCTAACCAAATTAAGAATCTCATCAATGATTTTGTCAGAATCTATTCCCTCTGCTCTGGCTTTATAGTTTAAGATTATTCTATGTCTTAAAACCAAATGCACAACTTCTTTAACATCTTGAGGAATAACATAATTTCTTCCATTCATCAAAGCCCAGGCCTTAGAAGCAATAAAAACACCTATGCTCGCCCTTGGGCTCCCCCCCCAATCTATATACTTCCCGTGTTCAAAATCCTTTTTTCTTGTTTTATTAATTATTTTAACTATATACTTTTTTATCTTTTCATCTATGTATATGTCTTTTGTTATCCTCTGCATTTCTAATATCTTTTCAGGAGATAAAATGGGTTTAATATCAAAAGATTCGAATGCTCTTAAAGTTATATTGTTTTCCATAATCTCAACCTCTTGTTCTGAATTAGGATATCCAATTAACACCTTAAATAGAAATCTATCAACCTGGGCTTCAGGAAGAGCATAAACTCCGCTAGTTTCTAAAGGATTGTTGTTCGCCATAACAAAAAAAGGTTTTGGAAGAGGATAGGTCTCCTTTGCAATAGTTACCTGTTTCTCCTGCATTGCTTCTATCATGGCAGATTGTGTTTTAGGTGGACTTCTATTAATCTCATCCGCAATTATGAAGTTGGCAAATATAGGACCTTTTATTGTTTCGAATCCTTTGTTAGGAGTGTAGGTTGTAACTCCAAGAATATCGCTAGGTAATAAATCCACAGTAAACTGTATTCTTTTTGAACTACAACCAGACGCTTCTGCAAGAGCCTTAACTAATAGGGTTTTAGCAATCCCGGGAACTCCCTCTAATAAAACGTGTCCATCACAAAGAAGTGCAGCCATAAAAGCATCTATAATTTTTTCTTGACCTATAATTGCCTTACCCACCTCTTTCTTTGTGACCGATAAAAGATTGTAAACCTCTCTTATTTCATCTGGAACGTCATCTCCAACGCTATAATCAAGAGCACCATCCTTAGTTTTCGGTTTACTAAAAGAAGATTTCTCTGGAGCTTTCACTGGAAGTTTTGCAATGGATTTTGGTTGGGGCTTAATATTCCCCCTAACAGATAAAATCTCTTTTATTTCATCATCTGTATAATTGTTTTTTTTCAAAAGCTCTCTTATCTCATTATTATTATACCCTTTTTTAACAGCACTCTTAACCCAAATCTCCATCTCTTTTTTATTTATTACCATCTTTTTTTACTCCTTTAGTTTGACCACGCCTGGGTGAACTCTTTAGTTTAACCAAGCTCAGACGATTTTTACTCCTCTTTACAAGTCATAATTCTAAGTATTTTTTAGTTTTTATTTGTTTAGTTTCAATTATAGTTCTAAATATTTTTTATTTTTTATTTCTTCCTGTACAAATGACCCTTGTTTTCTCCTCAACTTCATTCTCTTGTAAGAATAATACCCTATCCCAGCTAAAAAGGCACCAAGAGTAACAAAAACAAGATACCTATAAAGCTTGTTCTCTATTATGCTTCTTACTCCAGGAATACCTGCCTGAGCCAATATTTTTTTACAGGCTGCTAGCGCCTCATCTGCCTTTGCTAAAGCCTCTGAACTCTTTCCTTCCCTAAGTAAAGAATCTGCTTCTTCAAGCAATTCCGTAAGCTCCGCACACTGGGGATTATCCACTAAAAACTCTTCAGTAAAAAGTAATTTTTCCCTTATGCTCTCTCCCTCTTGTATATTAAGGAATATTTTTCCCCAATCATTAAACTTAGGATTTACAACTGTTGCATTAAGGCTTATCTCAAATAAACCTAAAAAGTCTGTATCTATTATCATCGTTAAGTTTAGTTTTTTCTCTTCCCCCCTAAAAAGACCGCTCCATTGTGTCTGACTAAACTCAAGAACAATATCCTCTGTTGGAGTCTCGTTTTGTGTAACGCTCCCATTAAGCGTTACTCCATAAAGATTTGTGCTTCCATCATTCTTCAAAGTAATAGGTACAACAATTCTGTCTTTTTGAAATGCGGAAATAGGATCGGGCACTAGTATCTTCAAAGATACAGGAACCTGTTGAGTTCCTCCCCCAGAACTTGTAGAACTACTGCTACTGCTACTGCCAGGGTCTGGTTCTGTAAAAGAAACGGTAAAGTTTTGAGTCGTATCATTTGTTGTTGCAGTATCACTTCCAGTAACACTCATTATCTCTTTAGTTACAGAAGCTGAAGAAAGAGTAAGAGTCCACCCAGAGGAGATTGTTTTAGTTATGGTTGTGCCATTACTAGTAATAGTAAATGTTGGAGTTTGATTATAATAAGGATCATCATAATCTAAATCGGTAAAATGATCCTCAAGATTTATAACAATGGAGCTGGTATATGAAACCGGAGAAGGATTATCTATCTGATCATAAATATATATGGGATAATTTGTGTGTGAAATATTAAGTTTAAAATTAATAGTCTGATTCAAGACTCTAGCGTTCGATAAATCACTAGAATTTGGATAAACTACCAAAGTTAAATTTTTTAATTTACCATAACTCTCATCACTAAAATTAGGAGTAAAAGACCAGCTATAAGTAGAACCATTCCCAAGATAAGAAGTCAAATTTCTTAAAACAAGATCCCCGTAATCAAAGTCAGACCCATTACCAATCATATCAACATAAAACTCATAAGTTAAATTATCTCCAACAGAATGATTTACTGTAAAATTCAACAAGGCTGTTGTGTTTTCCGTTAGATTATACATCGCTCCTGAAGAAGGAACACTAACACTCGGAACATCATAAACATAAATCCAAAAATCATCAAAGACCATCCTATCTGTAGAATCATTTACTGTTATATTTAAATGGTATGCCCCCCCATCACTATTATTAAAAGTAACATTGATTGTTCCTATTGAGCTATTAAAAGTTGTTGAATTCAAGAACGTTCCAGTCTTTCCATCACCCAAATAACTATAATTAAAAGTAAAATTTGTATTAAGCGAAGAGGAAGTATCATTTCCATCCTCTATATCTGTTACATTTATATTATAAAATAATGTCCTATTTACAGCAGTACTCTGATTGGAGAGAGAAGAAAGACTAGGGTCATGATTTATACTATTAATTGTTAGATTAAAAGTAAACAAATCAGAGTTTCCACTTCTATCACTAACATTTATGCTAACATTATAACTACCGACGTTTAGTTTTCTAGGAGTAAAAGTTACTATATATTGAGATTTATTATCCTCGAAATTTCTATCCCCTAAAGTAAAGTTATCAAATAATGTCTGATTACCCTCTATTGTTAGGTTTATGTAAAAAGTTTCATTATAAAACCCTTTATTAAGTTGTGCCGTTGGAATTTTCAAATCATCATCTTCTACAAATAAGGTAATAAGAGTAATATTATCCTCAGTAGCAGTCATTGTCCCTCCGTTTGCTAGAGGAGTTGAAGGAGTTGCATTCTGTAATACAAGAGGCTGTATGTTAAGACTATCATTAATATTTAAAACGCTGAAATTAAAGACCTGAGTAGCGGTTAGGTAAGAGTCATTTATAGTAATACTTACTAGGTGGTTACCCACATCATAATCGTTCGGTGTAAAAGAGACAATCCCGGTTGTAGAGTTAATTGAAAAAGATGCAAAAGAGGTATCATTTGTAAAAGAAAAGGTTAGTGTATCCCCGTTGTCATCGGTAACATTTCTTGAGAAATTAGAAAAGAAAAGAGTATCTTCTATCAAAAACAAGGTCGAGTTAACGCTATTCCAATAAGGGGCATCATTATTTAGTATAGAAAGATTAAAAGTCTCAAAATCTACAGCCCCATCAGCATCAGTTGCCGTGATATTTATTGTATAATTGCCCACATCTGTTGCATCAGCTGTGAATTTAATCCTGGCCCAGGTCCTATTGGTGCCAGCTACCGGAGAGGAAACGGTAGTAAGAGTAAAATTGGAAAGGGTCTCTACAGACAAATCAGTTGCATTAAGTATTGAAAGACCAAAAGTTATTGTTTCATTAAACCCCCCATAGCTAATATTCTTATCTGGAATCAAAAGATCATCGTCATAAACACTTAAATTAATTACCGTGTGCAAGCTTATAGACCTAACAAGATTCGAGGGTTTTATGTAATCCGGAACATCATTTAAAGTAGTGTTTCTGTTTACCGTTATATTTATTTTTGAAGTCCAGTTCTGGCTATAATTTAAATCAAACACCGTAAAGTTAACTGTCCAGTTACCTATTTCAAGTTTTGTTGCGTTAAGAGTAATATTAACCTGTTTAAAGAAGTTAGAGGTTGTTGTCTCGTTATCTCCATAAAAAAAGCTAGTGTTTACAACTCCAGCCTGACCTGCAGCATAGTTCCTTAAAATCCCAAGGGTTGAAATATTTATTCTATCCTCATTACCCTTTGTCGATATATTCACAACACACCAACTCTGCTGGCTCTCATTAAACTTCTTATTCTCACAATCAGAAACGTTTATCTCTAGAGAAGCAAGAACATTAAACAAAACCATTGAAGAATAATAGG
>JAHIVR010000007.1 GCA_018816625.1 Nanobdellota archaeon
AATCTCCTTCTTTATTTTTGATCTTAAAAGAATATTATCATAAACAGCATCCCAATTTCCAGCCCAACCCTTAACATTTCCAGCAATATTCTTTATTATCTCAGAATCTCCATTAATTAAATCCTGCGAGGCCTCTAACTCATCTTTTTCAACATTATACTTAAGAAGATCAACAAAACCCTGCTCCTCTTGTGGGTCTTTCTTCCAGTGTTTTCTTATCTCGGTAATTTGTAATAACCTCCTCCAAGAATGCAAACCATCGGGAGACTTTATTGGATTTGCAACAGCAATTATGTCTGTAGCCTTAAAACTAGTAGCAGGAACCTCTAAATCATTTACAACTCTGTCAAAAACTCCGTAAGGACTAGCCCCGTGGATGGTACCAGCAACCACATTTGCTAAAGCCCCAACCCTCATGGCCTCATAAAGAGCCTTTGCCTCAACACTCCTAACCTCTCCGATGATTAGACTGCTATCTCCCAACCTCAAACTTGTTCTTATTCCATCGTCCGCAGAAACTTCTGTAGTTGTCTTAAGCAAGGCAGATCTAACCTTCATCCTCAATATATCATACTTTAATTTCCTAAGAGACTCCACAGGCAATTCCAAAGAATCCTCTATAACAATTATCCTATACCTTGGCATTATCTCTAACATCAAACTTCCTAGCAATGAAGTATTATGAGCCAAAAATCCATTAGCAACAAAATTATGAGTATCCATCACTGTTAAATCATAAACAAAGTCATCAAATTTATCAATCTCTTCTATACTGGAAATCTCATCCCAAAAAATATCAGAGTCCGCCAGTCTTTTTGCTTTATTAATTAAACTTAAAACATCATCAGAAACAACAGAATCAAAAATATCTGTTATTGTTCCCGCCATTGACTGTAATACTTTAAAACTTGGAGTATAAACGCCATTAAAGAAGTTTGATACGGTTTGCAAACAAACATCCTCAGACAAAAATTCTTCATTTGAAACATTTAATCTATTCCTTAAATCAGACATTAAAAAACCACATTTAATACCTTCAAATAAACTAAAATCTTTAATTTCATTCAAAAGATGCACAGACATCTCTAAATCCAACATCAACTTATTCTTAATTTCATTAAGTTTAGATTCTATTAAACCCTTTAAATCTTCAGGAGCATTAATCCCTCCACAACAATAACTCTTCAAACTAGTTTCAGGAACATTTAAATCTCTTGACATTTGTGCATAAGAAACAACACCCTGACTAACAAAAATAGGTAAATTATGTAGAGTAGCCTCTATTTTGTTAAAAATAGAAAGCTCATTGATTCTACTATTAAACTTATCAACTAATAATAAAACTTCTTTCAAAAATCCTACATTTCCAATATTTCCTCTTTTTTGCAAAACCCTTCTAAAACCAGCTTCAGAAAACTTAGAATCAACAGCCAAAAAAACATAAGATAATTTGAGAAGCTGTCTTAATCTCTCTATTTTAGATAAATACTCCTGACTCTCAAAACCAACAATCTTCTTTAAATTATTTACATCTTCTTTTAAAGAACAAATACTCTTAAACCTCTCCTCATAAAAACTAATCAATTTCTTAAACCAAGATCTTGTAACTCTATATTGATCTGCCTCATAACTCCAATAATCCTTTCCAAAGTTTCTTAAATCCCTTGGAGAAACCCTCAATCTCTCTCTCAATCTCCTAAGGATTTCATTCCCCTGAGGAATAGTGTCTACATTAGTATTTTCAAGATAAGGCATCATAATAAGAAGATCTAATCTATTTTTTTTCATTGGATGAAAAAACCCAATCTCTCTTGCAAAATCATTAACAAATTTTCCACGTATTAAAACCCTATAATAAAAAACACCATTAATCTGTTTTGGTTTAACAAAAGAAGTGATTCCAAATCTCAGTAAAGCTAATCTTAAATGTTCAGACATATCTCTACTAGCACTAACCAATTCAATATCTCTCTTAACTTTTGGAATGTAACCATCACAATCAAAATACCCTCTTAAAAATCCTGCTAAAACCTTATTATCTGATTTTAGAATAAGCTGAGGAATAACAACTTTATCTGATTTCTTTCCAAAAGGAATTTCAAAAACATCTCTTAAAATTCTATTCAAAACTCTAGAAGTAACTTGAACAACAGTTGTGCTTTTTGAATTAAAAACCCCATACCTAACCCCAAACATCTTAAGTAAAAAAAGATATCTCTCCCTAAGTTCCTTGCAACTATTATGAAATTCTAGTTTAGTTAAATCAAGATGCCCATCACCAACAACCATCCCAATAAACTCTGCAAGTTCAGGAGTTAATTTTTTTGGAAACTTAATCAATTGTGAATTAGTCTTTCCTTTAAAAACAAAATAATCCCTTAATTCATCAACCAAATAAGAGTGATTCCTCAAATCAATATCTTGTCGCTCTCCAAAAATCTTTAACTCTCTAGGACAAGCAATCAAATTTTTTACATTTAAATGATCTGCCCGTCTATTCTTCAGCCCATTATCATAAATAAAATAAGGGTGTTCTCTGGTCGTTATTATTTCCTTACCAGACCTTGTTTTTATTTTAATTAATTTATCAGGAGAACTTCTTTTCCAAACATCTGTAATCTCTTTTTTTCCTAGATTCATTCCCTCTAAAGAATTCACAAAAAGTTTTGATATAGGATCACAAATAATTCCATCGTCAATTTCCCTCTTTTTATTTCCCATCAAATCTTTTATTTTTCTTACCTGCCCATCACTTAACTGAATCAGAGTGTCACCATCAACACATTTACCAGAACTTCTTGTTCCAGCAACCAAAAGAGTCCTACTCCCATCAATTAAGAAACTTAAAATTCCTGCAGCAAAAGGATTAATCATTTTATTCTTTACAAAAAGGGGAAGAGTCCAAGGCTGTTCTCTATGTCTTCTTATAGCATACGCCAAACCATCGGGGGAAAGGGGTTGTTGTATAATTGCAATTCTAGCACTTACCTTTCCTATTTCCAATTGTGTGTCCAGAATAGGATTGGATTCGTCAAGAGGTCTTCCAGAAATCATCCTAAATTTAGCAGCCCAAGAATCAACATCCTCTTGGCTAGGTAGAATATTAGTTATACACTCGTCAAATTCCTGATGCCTTACAAAAATACTTGTCTGAGGAATGGGCGCATTTAAAGAAATATCTTGTAGATTTTTATCTTGTAATAAAATCTCTATAACTCCAAAACCAATAGTATGTCTAACCAGTATTGTGGCTAATTTATTTAAATCAGAGAAACTCAAATGAATTCCTTGGCTGTTTGCCAAATCTTGCAACAAATCTTTTGATATATTAAAAAAAACATTTCTTGTCCTCTCTGTATCCGTAAATTCCTCAGCTTTTGGTTGGTGTTCTAACAAAACTCCCCTGGCCATATTCAATAACATATTATATTCTTCAGAAAGTGTGTTTTCTGGAGGAATTAAGTGGTAGATTATCTTTGCCTCATCTTCTTTTCTCATAATTGT
>JAHIVR010000045.1 GCA_018816625.1 Nanobdellota archaeon
CATACGAAGGCATTGTCCAAACAATCTGCATAACTGTTGAATCAGACGATACATTAACCAGAAAATCACAATCAATAACAGGATGCATAGACATAGAAGTTGAACAAGAAGAGGCATCTGAAGCTTATTTTGAAGTGAGTGTAGATTCTAGTATAGGTAGTTCAACAGTTAATCCAGGCTGTGATGAATCATGGTCATGCACTGAATACGGAGACTGCGAAAACGGAATAGAAGAAAGAACATGCACAGACATTAACCAGTGCGGTACAGAGACATCTAATCCAGAAGAAATACAATCTTGTGAAGAAATAGGCTTTTCAACAAACGCAGATGGAAACTATGCAGTTCATGGAGTATGGATTGATTGGGGATTAAAAAAATACTATTATAACGGCAAATCAACATTCAGATGCACAAGCAAAGGTGCAACAGAGATTGGCACAACACCAGAAGGCTACAGGATATGCACAAGGCTGGGTTATGATATTGAATCAAGAGTTTACCTAGATGATGGTAATAACGGATTGATATTCAAATAGAAATATTTATAAACAAGTAACGCTTTATACTCACTGCCAAAACACTTTATCCATAAAAAAATGGAAAATGGAACAGCATATACTATTGGACTTTCTGAAGATTCTTTCTATTAGAGTTATGGCAGTATATCTTGTTTCTATTAAAAATGCGTTTGGAGGTTTGATAAAATGAAAAGGATAGTAGTTTTTGGTCTGCTATTTCTGGTATGTGCATTTGTTGTTAGTGCTACTGCACCAGAGATAACAGTAAACAGTTTGAAATATAAAGATAGGTTCGGTAGCAACATAGCAACACCAGAAAACACAGGAGACCAGATTATAGCTAAAATCACTGTGAAAGACACAGATGGATTCAGAGACATAAGAAGGACAGAACTAACATGGGGAACAAATAGTTGGGTAGATTGTAGCAGATTAAATGTATTCCCGCAAAAGATAAGATACAGTTGTATATTGACAGTGACACCGTTTATGAATACATTAACTGATGTAAACATAAAGGTAACAGCAAGTGACAATTCTGAATATATACAGCTTCTGGGGACATATGATTTCAAAGGTGAGCAGTTTCCAGACACAAATCCAACAAGTTCTATAGATTTTTCAAAGATAAACTTTATTGGAAGCGATGCAGATATAATAAGGGTAAATGGAGATGAAGTTGAAAAAAGAAGCTTTAGGCTATCTGTGAGCTATAAGGACAATGGATGGTCAAAGTCAAGCTTAAGTTTATATACGCAAAATAAAGATAAATACACTTACAAGCTTGGACAGCCAGACAGCATAACAAATGACGGAACAACATTAACAATGTCTTACTATGATGCTGAAGTTAAATACAGATTAAGGGAAGAAGTATGCAAGACATATTCCAGTGGAAGAGTTAGGTGCAGAAATAAATACAACAGCGGAACAACAACAGATGATGTAGTAATAACAATTACCTCTTCAAGTATTGACTTTGAAGGAAATATAGTTGATGCAATTGGTGTTGAAGGAAAGGTAACTAAATGTAGCAAGGTAAGCGGAAGAACAGAGTGTATCAGCTATAAAGTAGCATGAATAATAAAAAAAATTTTTATTTCTTTTTGTTTTTATTAGTTTTGCCTATAGCCTTTTCTGCTAATAATATAACATATGACCATAATCATCTAAACAATGATACTTATGCTGATAGTGCAAATCCAAATGATAATAAAGCAACAAGCGAAGAATTATATTCTGGAAAAAACCCCATTGGTACAGATTGGAGAGCATTTATGAAATTCCATAACATTGATTCCAGCATCCTTACAAATAGGATTAATGCAACATTGTATCTATACGTCTTCAACGGTCCAGATAATTCTGGAACAACAATAAGGCTTTATAATGTGACACAAAATTGGCATGAAACAACATTGACATACAATTCACAACCAGCAATAGGCACACTTTTAAAGATAGAATCAATAAGTGCATTCTTCACAGGATGGAAAGCGATAGATGTAAATTCTTCAATTTTAGAAGTTTATAATACTGGACAAGGTTACGCTTTTGATACACAAGACGGGAATGGAGATGACGTAGCTTATTCATCTACTGATAGTGGTTCAAATAAACCTTATTTAGTAATATACTATGGGGATATAATCAAGCCAACTTATTCTAATCTGCAAAATAATGGAACAACTACTTACACAAATGGTTATGTTAATTTCTCTGTAGATGCTTCAGATGATGAAAATTTAGGTTCTATAATATCAATGACAAACATAACAGGGGAATGGAAATCATACACTTCAACAATATCTGGAACTTCTTATAGCTTCCATTTTATAAACCAAACAAACCTGACAAGGGGAGATTATGTTTGTGCCAATTTCTCTATTATAGATGCAGGGAGTAATGTAAATGATACTGGGCATACTTGCTTTACTATAAATAATTCAGCTCCAACATTAAAAACAGATTTAACATTTACTAATGGTTCTTCAAATCATTGGTTCAATGTTACAGCAGAGTTTAC
>JAHIVR010000046.1 GCA_018816625.1 Nanobdellota archaeon
AATTAGCTCCAATTAGAGAAAAAGAAAGGAACAATATAAAATAAACGTCCAACTGAGACACTTTTATCCTAGGCCCGGTTGGGGCGTTGTATGTTTGCGAACATTTTATAGAGTAGGTGCGTTCTTATTTTTTCTTTAAAATGTTGATTAGTCCGCACAAAAATAATCCAACAGATACTAAAAAAGTAAAGAAACCACAGATTACTATCATTGGGGCGAAGGTTTCTATGTTTGGGTATATTTTGTCCAGAGGTTCTATTAAAGTTACACCCATTAGGACTAGTGTGAGGAGTGCTAGGCCTAGAGTAATAAATATGGAATTCCTCATAATCTTTTTAAGTTCAAATTCTTTTATAAGTTTTATGAATTAGTAGTAGATTTGCGTAGATTTTTAAATTCTATTTTCTTTTTAATTGAAGAGATAAAGATGGTAGATAAAAATAAAATAAAGTTTTTGGTAGATATCTTATTGTTCGTCGATTTCTTAATTGTTGCCTTCTCTGGGTTTGTTATGAAATATGTGTATCCTGTCGGAGAACAAAGTGGAAAGGCTGGAGTAATCTTTTTGTTTGATAGATTTGGTTGGTTGGGCATTCATGATATTTTTACAATAGTTTTTGTGCTTTTGATTATAATTCATTTGGCCTTAAGTTGGGATTGGATAAAAGCCATGTTTAAGAGGTTATTTTCTTCTAGTACGGAGTAATCTCCCTCTTTTTCCCATAATAAGAGCTTTTTTAAACTAATAAAATTGTTTATTTATGGGAGGAAACAACAATGGAAGGAACAGTAAAGTTTTTCGATAACGAGAAAGAATTTGGTTTTATAACTGGTAATGATGGAAAAGACTACTTTGTGCATAAAACTAGCCTTAAGAGTGGAGTTAAGTTAGAAAAGGCAGATTCGGTTACATTTGATTCAGAGAAGGGCGACAGAGGAATGAAGGCAGTTAATGTAGCTAAAGCGTAAATATTTTTGTAATTCTTAAATACATAGTCTTATAAACCCATAATTTAGTATTATATTATTATATATTGGTAAGTCCTTGGACGCAACGTCAAAAGGACTTGTGTTCAAGATTAATTCTTGAGAAGATACATAAATTAGTAAGATGAAAACATTTGAAGAACTAGGTTTAAACCGTGATTTTATCTCTGTGCTTGAAAATGCCAGAATTAAGGTCCCTACAGAAATTCAGGAAAAAGCAATTCCTTTAGCCTTAGCAGGGAGAGATATTCTTGGGGGTTCGGCTACTGGTAGCGGAAAGACTCTTGTTTTTGCTTCTCCTATAATTGAGTACCTAAAACCTAATAACCATGTTCAGGCGTTAATACTAACTCCAACAAGAGAATTAGCTGAACAGGTTAGCGATTCAATAAAGAAATTCTCTAAGAATAAGAGTTTGGGAGTCTTACCCGTCTATGGTGGAGTAAATATTGATACTCAGATAAGGAATCTGTATAAAACCGATGTTATTGTTGGGACGCCCGGGAGGATTCTTGATCATTTAGGTAGAAGGACTCTTAGTTTGCGTTATGTTAAGTATCTTGTTTTGGATGAGGTGGATAGAATGTTTGATATGGGTTTTTATAGAGATGTTGAAAAAATATTAAGAGAGTGCCCAAAAGAAAGGCAGACAATGCTCTTTTCGGCAACAATTTCAGAAGATGTTTACCATATAGCTAAAAACCATACTAAAAATCCTGCAAGAGTCTCTGTTGAATCACATGTTGATGCCTCAAAATTGAAACAAATCTATTATAATGTTGAACATAATGATAAGTTTTCTTTTTTAGTATATCTCTTAGAAAGAGAGAAATCTAAAAGAGTTTTGGTTTTTTGTTCCACTAGAAGAAATGTTGATTTTGTTATAGAAAATCTGATAAAACAAAAAATTAAAGCAAAGGCCATTCACGGGGGGATGGATCAAAAGAAGAGAACAAGAACTCTTAACGAGTTTCATGAAAGTGGTGGGGTTTTAGTTTGCACGGATGTCGCGGCAAGAGGGCTAGACATAAAGGGAGTGAGTCATGTTTACAATTATGATTTATCAAAGACTAGTGAGGAATATATTCACAGGATAGGGAGGACTGCAAGGGCTGGAGAAAATGGGGAGGCGATAAATATTCTTGCTAGTAGGGATTATGAAAACTTCTCAAATATTCAGAGAGATGAAAAGTTAAATATAACCCTTGTTGAAACACCAAATTTCCCAAAAATATGGGTTGATACCGGAGCTTTTAAATCAAGGCCAAGAGGAGGAAGTTTCTCAAGGAGTTCAAGAGATTCTCCAGGAAGAAGTGTAAATAGATTTTGGGGTTCAAGGCATTCACAAAGGAGTGGACCTTCAAGAGGTTCAAGAGATAGGCCAGAAAGAAGAAGTGGAGAGCGAACAAGTAGAGGAAGGTCTGGAGGGGATGGTAGGCGTGGTTTTGGAAACAAAAGAAATGATTCTAGAAGGTCTTTTGGTAAAAGAAGATAATTAGTATCATGGGAAGTAGTTTAAAATTTATTGGTACAGTTCTTGGAGGAAGCACTGGTCTTGTAGCGGTTGTTTCTGGTTTATGTTTTGGGTTAATGGGAATCGGGGGAGGTATAGAAAGAGGTAGTGGAAGTATGACGGGGGTTTTTAATAGGGTTGAAGAGACAGGAGTTATCTGGAAAACAAAAGAAGCTACCCTGGCCTTAGAAGGAAAATCTAGCTCTGGAGATGATACCAATGCTGGTTCAAGGCGATTTAGTTCAGATAGTCATGCAGAACACGGAGAAGATATTGATAGTTTATATGTGCTTTTACAAAAATATCAGACTGAAGATAGGAAGGTTCGAGTTGATTACATAAAAACTTTAACAAAAGTTACCCCTTGGAGAGGTAAGACGGGATATCTTATTCAGGGCGTTACCCCAATAGGGGATTAACTCTATTTTCTTAAAAATATGAATAACTTATAACTTAGAAATCCTAGTATTGCAAAAATTATATATGATGCCCATATGGGAATGCTTTCTGTTGAAACTGTTAATTTCATATTGAATATTGCCCTTGTTAGATGCATAATTCCGATTAAGGTTACAATTGTCCATAGAAACCATAGGAATCCCCTACCTCTTTTTATCATAAGTTCTTAAGGAGAAAGAGATATAAAAAGGTTTTTATACAAATAAGGTCTTTACAAAGTACTATGGAAAAATATGATCTTGCGATTATTGGTGCCGGGGGTGTTGGTCTGGCATCAGCAATGTATGCGGCACGTTTAAATCTTAAGGTTGTTGTATTTGGGCACTCTTCTGGAACAGAACTCCCTCTGGGTGGAACAATAACCACAACCCTTGTTGTTGAAAATTATCCTGGATTTAAGAAAACATCGGGTTTATTTTTATCAAAACAGCTTTTAGACCATGCAAGATCTTATGATTTGGTAACAATAAAGGAAGAAAAAGTTGAGGATATTAAAAAAAATAAAAGTTGTTTTATGGTAAAGACAGGTAAAGGAGAATATCAGGCGAAATCGGTTCTTTTTGCTACAGGGACAAAATGGAAAAAGTTGGATGTTCCTGGGTCTAAAGAGTATGAAAATAAGGGTGTTGGATACTGTGCCCTATGCGACGCTCCATTGTATAAAGACAAGGTTGTTGCAATAATTGGGGGAAGTGATACGGCTACTTCTTATGCTCTTATCCTTGCAGAACACGCAAAAAAGGTTTACATAATATATCGTGGGGAGAGCATACGTGCAGAACCTTCAAATATTAACAAGATTAAATTAAATAAAAAAATTGAAATAATAAATAATACAAATATTAAAGAAATAAAAGGAGACAGGTTTGTTAAGAGTGTTCTTTTGGATAAACCATATAAAAATAGCAATGAACTGTCTTTAGATGGAATCTTTGCAGCAATAGGACACATATATCTTTCAGAACTCGCTAAAAATCTTGGAGTTGAGACAAATGCTAGTGGGGAGATAATAATTGATCATAAAACCTCTAAAACTAGTGTTGAAGGTGTTTTTGCCGCCGGTGACGTGACAGATAAGCCCTTTAAACAGCTTATTACTGGGGTTGGGGATGGGGTGACTGCTGCTTATTCTGCCTATGAGTATGTTAGTGATAAGAAGGTTGAATGTTAGGGTATTTTATGTGGTGATTTTATTACCTAAACGTTTAAAAGTGTTTTTTTCTTGATATTATGACTAATTAAACTGAGGAAAAAACAAAATGACAGAAGAAATGGATGAAACCTCTGAAGCAGAAGCCGACACTGAAGAAGCTGCATCTGCTGAAGAAACAGAAGAAGCTGCTTCGGAAGAAGCAGGGTCTGAAGAGGAAGAATCTGGAGAGCCAGAGGAAAAGGAAGAAGAAGCTCCAGAGGCGGAATAAACCTACTTTTTTTATTATTTTTTTATTAATTATTTAGTTATAAGTCATACACCCCATCTAACCAGAGGTTATATAGGTCTCTTAATAATGATTTGTCTGTTGTACCAAGGGCTAGAGCTTCTTCAACAGTAATTTTATCTCTTTTTCTTTTTGAAAAACTAACATCAAAATTTAAACAGGCAGTTTTATTTCCTACCCTATGTGCGTGTTGTCCAGAATATATTTTTAATCTTTGTGATAGATTCCCCCCCCCAAACTATAAAATCTCTATATTTAATATCTTCATAAAATTCTTCAAAAGTTTTATTTCTTGTCATAAACTCTTGTTCCTTATATAGATTTATAAATCTTTTTTTGCTTAGGATTTAAATGGGCGCTAAACTTGTTTTTGGACTGATATTTTTTATTTTTGTTGTAGCCTTGCTTACTCTTTATTGGTTTGTTCCTTTATCGGAAACACAATTTATTGTAACCCAGAGTGGTTCAAACTTCACGATAGGGGATCTTGGCAGTTTGGAGTTGCAATTTTATGAGAATATGAGATTTCCTAGCAATAGAATTAGTTATGGAATAGATAAGTGTACATTGAAAAAGACCGATGATATGTTAAGGGCTTTTGATATCCTGGAGGATAAGACAATACTGGAGTTTTATCCCTCTTCAAATCCCGAGATAAGTATTGTTTGTGATAGTAGGACTAAGATAGATGGAGGATTATTTATTGCGGGTGAGGGTGGGCCGACCAACATAACAGAATCTGGAGATTTTCACCTTATTTCTCATGGGCAGATTCTTTTAATAAAAGAATCTGATTGCCCAAATCCAAATATTGCAACTCACGAGCTCATGCATGTTTTGGGCTTTGACCATATTCCAAATCCAAAAGATATAATGTATAATATTAGTAGGTGTGACCAGAAGATAAATAATGAGAGTATAAATTTAATAAATGAAATATATTCTATTCCTAGTGCTCCTGATCTGGCTTTCCATGATTTTTCTGCAATAATGCACGGAAAGTATCTTGATGTTAATATGACAGTGAAGAATGAGGGTTTTGTTTCTTCACCAAAGTCAGTTATAGAGGTTTATGCAGATAATAAACTAGTTAAGAAGATTGATTTAATTTCATTAGATGCCGGGCACGGGAGAATTATAAGTCTTACCAATGTGTGGGTTAAGCAGATAAGCGTTGATCAGATTGAGCTTGTTATAGTTTCATCTGCAGAAGAATTAAGTAATGAAAATAATAGGGTTGTGTTGCATATAAGTGGATGATCCCAGACCGTTGCAGCTGCACTGGCCTAAAGGAAAACAACCGAGTTGTGTTGAAGATAAATGAATGATTTCTCTTGTTTTTTAAAATAAAAAAAAAGAAAAAGTTTTTGACAAAAAAATAAAAATAAGTTACTCGTCAATATCGAGACCAATACCCTCAATGTCATCCTCAAAACTATCCTCTTCGGACATTTCGGATATACCCCTCATTTGCTCTTCACCCATGGTTTTTGTAAGGAACCTTGTTCCCTCTTTACCTCATTTTTTGTTAAAACTCATAGATGTGCCTGCTTTTTAAATATTTCTATATAAGGGTTTATTTTTTATGTTTAATTTTAACTAGAATACTATTTTCTTTTTGAGTTGTCTTCAACTATGAAGAATATTTGTTTGAATGCGCTTCTTATCTCTCCTTCAGGAATTGTTTTACTAGATATTTTTATTGAATTCATAAATCCGTTTGTGTTGAAGTATAAACTAATTGACCCTATGGCATCATTTATTCTCTCAAAAAGACCTTTTCCTTCATTCCATGGAGATTTTTGTATGTAGGAGTGTTCCATACTTTTTTGTATTAATGAATAAAAGTCTGCAAAAGGGATTGTTATTTCGGCGTCGGTTAAAGGGGTTTCTCCTGGAAGAAGGGGCTGGGCTCTTATTTTTGAACCATCGATAGTTACATATAAATTATATACTATCTTTTCAGAATCTTCTACACTTATTTTAATATCTAGTATGCCGTCTATTGTTTGTGAAGATAGTGCTTCCAATTCTTTAACTAACTCTTGGTCTTGGGATACTGCTGTTTTTTCTTCTGGAGTTAGGCCTTTGCTAAGAGTTCGTTGTATGGCTGTTACTTCTGAACCAGGGAATGTTTTTTGATTCATTGCTTTTTCTTGTTCTCTTATAATAAACTCTTGGTTTGGAAGTATGAATAATTTTATTTCAGGAGAGAGGATTTTAACAGAGGTTTGCATTCCTGGAAGTCTCACAAGACCTATTGGTTCGGAATAGTGAAGGCTTCCATACTCTGTTTCATAATCTATTGTTATTGGGTTGTAGGTTTCAAGCTCTATTATTCCTGCACTTTCCATAGCATATGCAATTTGCATCTGGTTTTCTACTAATTGATTGTATAAATCATTTATTGGATCTTCTGCCTGTTCCCAGTTCTCGGCGTTTTCTGTAAGATAGTCATTAAAGAACCATTTTACAAAATCTAGGTTAAAACTCTCTTCAAGTATTCTTCTCTGTTCTAAAAGATTTTCAAGTTCGAAATTTGTCCATTCGGCTCCCCCTGTTTGATACTGGTTAAGAAGGTAGTTTATATCACTGAATATCTCTCCTCCACCAGTGAATTTTAAGTATGACTCTGTTTCTCCGTTTGTTGTTTTACAAACTCCTGTTGCTCTAAACTCGTCAGATAATCCTTCTGTTACCGCTAAAATTTCTACTTCTTCAATTGTTTGAGAGGGCACAAAGTCTCCAACTTCTTCTTGAGTGTTCTCTTCTCTTGCTACTCCTGTTAGGAATGACCCTCCTGCATCTTCTGGGAGGGTTGTTGGTCTTTTGTATTCTTGTGGGGGAGTTGTAAGGTCTGGGTTTTCTCCTATAATGCTAGTAATTCCCTCGCTCGTTAGCCCTATTCCCTCGCTTGTTATGCTTATGATTTGTCCAGTTACACTTATTCCGTTTATTTTTGTGTCTTGTGCGAGTGTTTTTTCTGTTAGAGGTATTATTTTTTTTGTTAGTGTGGTGCACTGGCCGGCCACACATGCATTTGAGTCTCCACCACAATCACTTTTAACACTGCAAGCCTTTGTTGTCTGGGGGGTTGTTGGTGTTGTTTGGGTTGTTGTTTTTATTGGAGGGGTTGTTGCTAAAACAGGGCAGGTTTGGTCTGTTTCTTCCCAGTTTCCTTTAACACACCTTGATATTATTATTGTTGATGCATCGCAGATTTTTGTTTTTGTTTCTCCTTCTATACATTGTGCTGGGATGCATTCTTTTAATTCTGCATTTATACACTGCCCTTCAACACATGAAGCTTTTGCACATAGTGGTTGTGGGCACTGGGAATCTTCTGTGCAAACTCCTTGATTTGATATAACGCATACTGGTTCTAGTGCACAATGATTTGAATCATATCCCGTGTCTACAAGGTCTCCAGCACACTCTTTGTTTTCGTATACGGGGCAGGTAACACAATCTTGAGAACAGGTTGCTTCCTCATTTTCTTCACATATTTTATTCCCACATACAGGTTCAGCAGTTTTTGTTGTTATTTGTAGCGCCTGGCAGGTTCCAGAGATGCAGTATAATTCTTCTTCTCTTGTGTCGTTTCCTTCTGTTATTGTTTGTGTCCCGCATACCTGTCCCGAACATAGGTTGTCGGCACAATCTATCTTTTCATTATTATTATCATCTATTTTATTTGTGCATATCTCTTCTCCGTTTTCCTCGTATTTTTGAGAAAGAGTTAGAGAAAACTCTTGTTGTTCGTCTATTTGAGATGTCATCGGATTTCCTTCAAACACATCTAGTAAAAATTTAGATCTTGCTATGAAGTATTCTGCTCTTTTTGACGATTCGGCTTTTTTTGGGTCTGCAAGGTTTTTTACATCGTTCCAGACATTGTTCTCTTGTTCGTTCCATTCAGAAACTGCTGCTTCAAATCTTTCTATTGC
>JAHIVR010000047.1 GCA_018816625.1 Nanobdellota archaeon
ACAGAGTGTTAAAGAGGTTAATGGTGATTTGATGATATATTCTTTTGATTATGATCTTGATATGAATATAATGACTCTTCTTAAGGAGATGTATGATATTACTGGACCTAATACTGCTGTGTTTAATGAAGTGATACATTTGGAAGAGATTGATGATTCTGGGGATGTGACTAGATATTTAATGTAGTTTTACACCACAGAAATATTAAAAAAGAAGATTTTTATCGTTTTCTTATGAGTGAGTGTTATAGGTGTGGAATAAGTGGTGAGAGGACTAGGCTATTTGATGCCATTTCTGGAGAAGGCATTGTTAAGCTTTGTAGTAATTGTTCTGGTGATGAAAACATTCCTGTTATAAAACGTCCTACAGATGTTCAATTGTATAAGGCTGAAAAAGGGCCCAGTGTCTATGAGCGTCTTTCCAGAGTTGTTGGAGTTGATCCAAAAGAGCATAAAGAGCAATTTGGTATTGAAGGAGTTAAGAAGAAGGAGGAGAGAAAGAGCGAAGAAATAACTCTTAGGAGTATTGTTGATAGGAATTATGAAAGAAGAATGGAAGATAAGGGGATAAATATAGAAAAGAAACAAACTCGTACCGATTTAATTCATAATTTCCATTGGATTATAATGAGGTCTAGGAGGATGAGGAAGCTTACTCAAAAACAATTAGCCGAGAAGATTGGTGAGTCTGAATTAGCCATAAAAATGGCTGAGCAAGGAACACTTGCCTTGGGAGATAATAAGCTTGTTAAGAAGTTGGAGGATTTTTTAGGTATAAGGATTGTACGTGATGAGTTGAGGGCCATTGAAGAAAAGAATAAGGCTACTCTCGAGTTTGATGAGATGGGGACAAAGACCATTACTATTGCTGATTTGAGAGAACTAAAAGCAGAACATGATACTAAAACGATGATTGGAGAGATAGAAGAAGATGAGGATTTAAATAAAGGGTTTAAGTTGAGGCTTGGTTCAAAGGAAGATGAACCAGAATTTGGATAATAGAAAAGATTTATAATTCTATTTTCTTTTTAACGTTTATGCATTTTGATGAAATCTTAGAGAGTGCTGATGAAGCATTTTCTGAGTACTTAAGATTAGAAGGAGAGGCTTATTTTGGGAAAGGAGTTTTTCATCTTAGAAATGGGGGGTACCCATTTATTCTTATGTTAAAATTAGCTGAAGGTCATGTTAGGGGCGTTGTTGCTGATAAAGGTGGAGGGTCTAGGATTGAGGGGGTAATGACAGATAGAGAATTGAGATTTGTTAAGACATATACTTATAATCACAGAGGAATAAATTTTAATTATCATAGGGTTGGGGATTCTGATAAGTGGAGTGGAGAGTTTCAAGGTCAGGGTTTACAATATGTTGGCAAAACAAATTGTGTAATAACACCTAAAATCGGGGGAGATAAAAGACTAATTGCATTAATGGGAGTTGAAGGTATTTCTGAGATTATTAATGAAAGTCCATTGGGAGAAATGATAGATAACCGAAGGCTTTTTAAACTAAATTAGAGATTTCTTATTATGGAAATGAATGTTCTTAAACTGGAGAAAGAAGAAGCTGAAGTTGAGTTTTCCGAGTTAACAATGGCAGAACTTCTTAGGACTTATTTAAACAAAGATTCTGGAGTTACTTTTGTTGCTTGGAAGAGGATGCATCCAACAGAAAAACCTATTTTAAAGGTAAAGACTAAAGGCAAGACGGCAAAAAAGGCTCTTGGAGATGCTGTTGCTTTGGTTGAAAAAGATCTTGATAAGGTTCTTGAGAGTTTTAAGAAGTTGAAGTAAAATGAGAATAGAAGACATTAAAAAAGAGAAGACGGTACCTTAGCTCTTTCCAGAATCGAGGGTTTAAATGGGGGGTAATTGTTCCCAAATCTGATTGTTGCCATGCTCTAGTTTTGCCTTCGCGGGGGGCTCATGATATTGGAAATGGAATGTATGTTGGAGGAGTTATTGTGAATGAGTGTTCTAAGTGCCATAGGCCTTATCATCCAAAAAGAATTGGTGGTCCTTTATCTTAATAATCCTTTGATTTGACCAGGCTTGGGCGAATTACCAAAAATATTGAAGATGTTTTTGAAGCACAGCAATTTTTATTAATTCTAACAAGTTAAGTAATTTATGACTGATTTGAAAACGGAAAAGGTTTCTGCTGGGAGTTTTGATTTGAATAAATGGCTTTTTGGAGGTTATGAA
>JAHIVR010000048.1 GCA_018816625.1 Nanobdellota archaeon
TATAACAAAACCAAAATTACCTTGGGATAATTTAGATAGCTTGAAAGAAATTGCTAAAACTATAATTCTAGAAGTAAAATCCTTAGAAAAAGAAATTAGTAAAGAATTATTAAAGAAAAAAGATTATTTGAAACTCGATCTTGAAGAACTGAAGATTTACATAGAAGAACTAAGAAATTATAGAAGAAGATTACAAGAAGAGATAGAACACGATGAATCTCAAGATGTAAAGAATGTCAGAGATTATATAGAAATCTTAGATAAGAATATTTATGGTATGGAGGAAAGACCATTGGTTTTAGAAAAGTATGTAACATTGGGTTTAAATGCTTTAAACGATGCCTTGAGAATAAAGCCAAATTATCCTGTTGGAGATGATAATGAGCCAACAAATACTGCCCCTGCTGGAAAACCAGATATAGAATGTTTTTATGAAGAATACAACTCTATATGTGAAGTTACTTTACTTAAAGATAGATCTCAATGGTTTAATGAAGGACAACCCGTTATGAGGCATCTTAGAGAATTTGAAGAAGAAAATTCGGAGAAAGAAACATATTGTTTATTTATTGCCCCGTCTTTACACGTTGATACTCTAGAAACTTTCTGGATGGCTATCAATTATGGATACAAAGGGAAAAAACAAAAAATTATCCCAATAACTCTTAATCAGTTTGTTAAAATGCTGAAGGTTCTTTTAGCTATGAAAGAGAAGGGGGAGAGATTTACTAGAGACCATCTTCTAAAATTATACATTAGTCTTTTGGATTTAAGGGGAATTGAAAATTCTGATCAGTGGGTTAATGAAATTTATAATAGATTAAATAAATGGGGAAAAGTCTTGACAAATGGAAGAGCTAATTAACAAAAATCATCAAGGCGATTGTACTGAAATAATGACCAAAATAAAAGAAAAAAGCATTAATTTAATTTTAACAGATCCGCCATATAATGCGTCTAAGGGGGGAGTAAATTTGCCTGACAACAAAACTGGAGGGGCTTACTATAAGGTTAATGAAGACTGGGATAAATTTGATAAATATTCTGATTATATGGACTTTACAAGAAAATGGATAAAAGAAGCAGATAGAATTCTATCAGATAAGGGAACTATTATGGTTTGTTGCTCTCTACATAATATTGGGGAGGTAATGATGGCTCTTAAAGAACTAAATTATAAACCTCTTAATATCATAACTTGGAGAAAGCCAAATGCTATGCCAAGTATAACTAAACGGATGCTTACTCATTCTACTGAATTTATAGTTTGGTTTGCAAAAGGTAAACCATGGACATTCAATTATGATAAAATGAAAAAGTATAACTATGGTAAGCAGTTAAGGGATGTCTGGGATTTTCCTTCTTGTCAAGGTCCAGAAAGAGTTAAAGGAGAAAATGGTCGTGCAGCACACCCAACACAAAAACCATTAAAATTATTTAAAAGGTTAATCGAAATGGCATCTAAAGAGGGAGATCTTATTTTAGATCCTTTTATTGGAAGTGGAACTACAGCCATTGCTTCACAAGAATTGAGTAGAAAATGGATAGGGATAGATAGTAATCCAGAATATATAACCATTGCAAATGAAAGATTAAATAAAATTAAAAATCAGAAAAAATTAAAATTATAGAAGATTAATTAAACTCCGACGACTTACATTCATTAACAATAATAAAAAGAGGAAAAGCAAGAAGATACTTGAAGAATAGATGAGAGGGCAACCCCTTCCCGGGGCATCGAAGCTAAATCCATGCCCATGTGGAGCATTGCCAAAAAATCGGGGTTTTGCCACCCCCGGTGGGGGCGTTTACACATAAATTGTTCAAATCCCCGTATGGGGGTTGACAAAATAAAATTCGAATCTTGGGCAGGGCATTGAATTGCAGGATGTTCGAATCTCCAACGGAGAAGCGAAAAGGAAAACTTTATGAAGTTAGAAATAACTAATAATAATATAAACTTCAAACAAGATTGAAGCTTAAGGACAATTTAAAAAGAGGTTAAAAGTAATAAGAATATGAGAAATAAAATAAGTTTAACTTTGACATTAATGATTTTTTCATTCTTAATTATAAATAATGTTTCTGCAGCATTACCTCCGCCATCAGCAAATTTCGAAATAGACTTTTCACGATTAAATTTACCTGAAGGTAACTGGCAATTATCTATTGTAAGTATTCCTGCATATGATAGTAATGATTATCAAGAAATCTTCACAACAATTCAAGAAGATTATAAATCAACTAAGCAATTATGTGGTATCCCTGACTATTTGGAAATTAAGGTCAATCCTTCAGAGAGCGAGATTTCAGAATTGCAGTCAATTTATCCAACATATGAAAGAGCGATTATTGGAAGAGGTCATTATGGAGAATATGATAATGTTTACTATTTTTTAACTGATGAAAAATACAAAGAATGTATTACTGCTACAGGTTATGGAAATTATAATGATTTAGATAAAATTCTCGAGGATAAGTACAAAATAACTCAAAACTTTTGGATTTATCATTATGGAAAATCTGTGCAATTAAGAAATGAAGGGAAAGATATTGGGGCATTTTATCCAACTTATTGTGAACTGGATGATAATCTATGCCCTGTTTCTATTTACGAAGGGATGGAAGGGCCTTATTTTATAATTTTAGAAAAGATGAACTCAAATGATCAAATATATTTCTCAGAACCAGTAAATATTAACTGGGAAGCCAAAGAAGATGTAGAGTGGAAAGAATTTGATCAAAACACTTATTCAGTAGATTTAAGCACACTAGAGCTCTCTTCTTCAAATAAACTTATAGTGGAGTTTGAGGGCGCTAAACCAGTAGGTCCGATACCTGAACCAAGCCCAATATCAAATATTATCTATTGGATAATTGGAGGAGTAATAGCAATTATATTAATTATTTTATTTTTTGTTTTAAGAAAAAAGAAGTAATCGGAGGAAAAAGCAAGAAGATAACTTGAAGAATAGATGATGGGGCAACCCCCCTCCTGGGGCATTGACCAAAAATCAACCCCCAACATGGGCATTTCCCAAAAAAAGGCAAATGACCACCCCCGGCAGGGGCGTTCTTATTATAAAACAAAAACCTTAAATTCTCAACACCCATATAAAATAAGATAAAATGGGATCCACATATGAAAGAAGTCTAATAAAAGGGATAATATGGGAGATAATATCCTTCATAATAACCACAATAGCAATATACATTTTCTTTGGAGATATATTACAATCACTACGATTTAGTCTAGTCTTGACTTTATTCAAATCCATTCTTTTTTTCTTCCATGAAAGAACCTGGAAGAAAGTAAAATGGGGAAAAATTAAAGAGAAATAACCAAACAATTTATAAAATCAAATTTACTTGCTATAACATAAAAAGGTGATAAAATGCTTCTAGAAGTTGAAACAAAAATAAAGCTCAACGATTCTGATGTTCAGAAATTTAAAAGAAAGATAAGGGAAATTGCAACCTTTGAAAAAAAGGGGAAAAAAGTAGATGATTATTTTGCAATTCAAAAAGACCCCATGTATTACCCAAAAAAGGCTTTCAGAACAAGAACTACCTCAGACCACATAGAGATAAATTTTAAAAAACACCTTAAAAAATACTGGACAAAAAACGTTGTTGTTAAACAAGAATTCGAGTTCAAAATACTAAAAGAAAACTTCAAAGACATGATAGAACTCTTCTACGATATGGGCTTTACTGAATGGGTTCAAAAAGTTAAATACAATGAAACCTATCGATGGAAAAAAGACAAAAAAACATCAATAGAGATAAATAAGGTAAAATATCTCGGATACTTTATAGAAATAGAACATCTAGCGCATCCCTCAGAGATGAAGGAGGTAATAAATAAAATAGAAGAAATAATTAAGGAATTGGGAATAAAACCAGAACAAATTGACAATACGGGCTACACCAAAATGCTGTGGTATAAAGGAACAAAGAACAAAAGGAAATTTGTAAAATGACTTCTTATGTAACAAAAAATGGGAATTCATACTGGCCATCAAAAGCCATGAAAAAAATTGCCTGGATAAATAACAAATCTATTTATAAGGAAGCTGCGAAAAACCCCATAAAATTCTGGGGAAAACTAGCAAAAGAAGGAATACACTGGGAAGAAGAATGGAGCCCAAAAAATACTTATGTTGAAAAACTACCTTATTTTGAGTGGTTCAAAGGAGGAAAATTAAACTTCTCTGTCAACGCTTTAGATAGACACCTTGGACAACCAAACAAACCAGCAATAATTTTTGTACCTGAAGACCCTAAAGAACCTCCAACAATCCTAACATATTCAGAATTACACCAACGGGTTTGTAAGTTTGCTAACGCCCTAAAAAGAATGGGGGTGAAAAAAGGAGATGCTGTATCAATTTATCTTCCCCTAATACCTGAAGCTGCAATAGCAATGCTAGCCTGCACAAGAATAGGGGCAATCCACTCCGTAGTCTTCAGTGCCTTCGCCCCAGATGCACTAAGAGCAAGGATACAAGACTGTGATGCTCGTGTCTTGATAACCTCTGACGGATATTACAGAAGAGGAAAAAAAGAAAACCTCTTAAATAAAGCAAAAAAAGCAATCAAAAAGACAAAGATAAAAGACGTGATAGTTGTCCCAAGAATAAATAAAAACAAGAATTACTGGGGAAAATTCAAAAGATTTGATGATGTTTCTTACGGAAGATCTTCACACTTCCCACCAGAAATGATGAACGCGGAAGACCCAATGTTCATTCTTTACACTTCAGGAACTACCGGTAAACCAAAAGGAATAATCCACGACACCGGAGGATACGCTGTCCAGACTTACTGGACAACAAAACTAGTATTTGATTTACATAAAGAAGACATAATGTGGTGTACTGCAGACATAGGTTGGATTACCGGACACACCTATGCAGTTTATGGTCCTTTATTAAACGGAGGAACAACTCTAATATACGAGGGAACTCCAGATTTTCCAAAACCAGATAGATGGTGGGACATAATTAATAAGTATAAAGTAAATATTTTCTACACAGCCCCAACAGCAATAAGAATGTTCATGAGACTCGGAGATAAATGGCCAAACAAACACAAAATGGATTCTTTAAGGGTTTTAGCAACAGTTGGAGAACCAATAGATGAACACGCCTGGAAATGGTATTTCAATAAGATAGGAAAGGGCAGATGTCCAATAATTGACACCTGGTGGCAAACAGAAACAGGAGGAACCCTAATCAACGTCCTACCTGGAATTGGTCCCTTTGTTCCAACTATTGCTGGATTAAGTTTTCCCGGAACAAAACACAGCATATTGGATAAAGGAGGAAAAAAAGCTCCCCAAGGATTTTTAGTTCAAAACTCTCCTTTTGCACCAGGAATGCTACACGGAGTCTGGAAAAACCATAAAAAATACAAAGAAACATACTGGAAAACCTACAACAAACAATACGATACAAGTGATGGAGCAATACTAAAGAATAATTTAATAAGAGTTACTGGGAGAACAGACGACGTTATGAAGGTTTCAGGACACAGACTCTCAACAGCAGAACTTGAAGACGCTCTAAACAAAAGTAAATTTGTAAACGAGTCTGCAGTGGTTCCAATCCCAGATAACCTGCGTGGCCAAGTTCCTGTTGCTTTTATTGTATTAGAAAAAGGAAAACCAAGCGAAGAACTTGAAAAAAGAATAAAAAAACACGTAGACAACACTCTGGGACCAACAGCAAGACCAGCAAAAGTTTACTTTGTCAATGATCTTCCAAAGACGCGTAGTGGAAAAATAATGAGAAGAATTCTAAAAAACATATTAGCAAACGAAGAACCAGCCGGACTCTCAACACTTGTAAACCCGGAATGCGTTCAACCAATTAAAGAAATGGTAAAGGAGAGAAAAAAATGAAAAAAGACGTAGTTGAAAAGCTTGCTGCATTAATAACTGCTGCATTTGGCCTTGTTGCCGCTCTTGCATGGAACGGAGCAATACAAGCAATATTCAAAAAAGCATTCGGAGAAGCAGACACAATAGGAGCAATGTTAGTTTATGCGATAGTGATAACCCTAATTGCAGTCTGGGCAACAATCAAAATAGGGAAAATTGCAGAAAAAGCAAAGAATTAATTCTTATAAATATTCTTCCTATACCCAAGTCTCAAGACACTTATCAAATTATCTCTAAAATCTATATCAAATATAACTCTATAGTCCCCAACCCTTAATCTAAATCCTGGCTCTCCCTTAAGTTTCTTTATATCTTTTGAAAAAGGATCTTCCTTTAACTCTTCAACTTTTTTAAGGATTCTACAAGATAAAAGTGAAGGCAATTTATTTAATTGCCTTATTGATCCCTCTTTCCATTCTAAACCAAACATTATAATCCAAACCTTTTTTTAACTTCTTCATGAGAAATTCCTTTTTCTTTCCTAGCAAAAGCTATCTCTTTCTTAGTTTTCTCATTAAGTTCCATATCATCCTCAAGCAAAACCTCTATAACATCGTTATAAGATTCTTTATCAAACATTTTCATCTTATCTAGCCTAGATTTAACTTCTTGAGATATCCTAATTGTCGTTTCCATATACAAATGTATACACTTGTAGATTATTTAAATGTTTCGTTAAAAGACAAGTAATAAAAACTCATTTTGATTTATCTCAAAATGCCAAACAAAAATATCCCAAAAGTAATGAGTATTTTAGAAAAAGCCTACCCTTCTTCTAGTAACACCACCCTTAATAGAATGAGACAAAAACCAGACCCATACAAAGTCCTTATTGCCTGTCTTCTTTCTCTAAGAGCAAGAGATGAAAATACAGAGAAAATTTCGGCTAAACTTTTCGGAGTTGCAAACACCCCACAAGCCATGATTAAAATTCCAGATAAAAAATTAAAGAAATTAATTTTTTCCTCTGGACACTTTAACAAAAAAGCAGCAGCCATAAAGCATGTATCAAAA
>JAHIVR010000049.1 GCA_018816625.1 Nanobdellota archaeon
CAAGCAGCATGGGAAGCTATCACCATTAATGAAAATACAGATCCAAAAGTTGCAAAAAATGCTATGCAGTCCAGGTTAAGAATAGCCAAAGGTGCTTTAGATAGAGAAATAGAAGGTTATTCAGCTGCGGGATATGAAGTAAACGTTCCCAAGACAGGATCGAAATTTAAGATTTTAAAGGTGGAATGAAATGCCTAACTATACTGTTCAAGATCAAACAACGGGGAAAAAGATAACTTTTGAATGGAGTGATCCTAATCCTCCAACTGATAAAGATATGGAAGAAATATTTTCTCAGGCTGGTACAGTTAAACCTCAAGTACAGCCTACGCAACCTCAACCTGTTACGAGTATGCAAGCGGGAAATGTCCCCAGTAAAAAAGAACCTTGGTATGGAGAATATTTAAGTCAAGGTCCAAGAACAATCGGTGGAATATTGGGCGGAATTGCGGGTACTCCTTTTGCACCACCATTTGGTACTTTAGCTGGAATTTCTTTTGGTTCTATGGCGGGAGAATTATTGGAACAAGGTAGGAAATATGCTGTTTCTAAAGGAGTATTTAGACAACCAAGCGAAACAGAACAAATGCGTGCTCCCCAATCTATATCTCAGGCTGCATGGGAAGTTGGTAAAGCTGGTATAGAAGAACCTGCCTATCAGTTGGCTGGAGCAGGTGTAATAAAAGGATTTGGAAAAGTTTTGGCTCCATTTGCCAAAAAACTTAGTTCAGAAGCTCAGGGTACAATCGACTTCCTTAAAGACAGAATTAAACCTGTTCTTACTCCAGCAGAAGCAACGGAATCAAGAGGATTAGATATTCTTGAGAATATAGCAGAAGGTTCCTTATTGGGGGGAGGACAACTATCGAAATTCAAACTAAATAGACAAAGAGTTTTAAATGATATGGTAGATGATATTGTAGATCGGTTTGGAAAAAGAGTTTCTCCTGAAGAGTTAGGTGAAACATTTGAGAAGGTTGTAGAGAATAAATGGAAAGGTTACAAAAAGGCCGTTATAGAACCACTTTATACTGAAGTTGAAAGACTTACTAAACCAATTTATGGTCAAGTAGAAAAAAGAGTTCCTCGACCATCTACTATTCTTGACATTAGTGGTAAACCAATGGTGGGTGAAACAATTGAACAAATCACAAAACAAGTCGGAGGACCAATTATTTCCACCAGATCTCTAAAAGAATTTGCAAAACCTTTAGCAAAAATAAGTGGAGATTTAGGCAATATAGAAGCCAAGAATGCAGGAGATGATTTAGTTAGGGCAGTATTAGATTTACCAGATAATGTTGAATTTCAAGTTGCTAAAGAATTGAGAAGTAGGCTTATAAGCAGGGTCGATGAATTTAGTGTCATTAATAAAAAAGCTCCCGCTATCGGAAAGGCAAAACAATTTATTAAACTTATAGACCAAGAAACAGAAGAGGGGCTATCACCATATCCAGAAGCTTTATCATTATGGAGAGAGGCTAATAGATTATATGTGCAGGGTGAAAAACAATTTAACAATGCATTTATCAGAAGACTTATCAAAAAAGCTGATCCTGACTTTGGTGGAGAACCAGAAGCTATCGGTAAGATCGTTTTTAGACCAGGTGCAATCGGCTATGTGAAACAGGTAAAAGCTGCAACTGACCCTGCTACATTCAAACAATTTCAAAGTTATTATTTACAGAATTTATTGTCAAAATCGGTTGATGACAGTGGGAATATTATTGGGGACAAAATGCTTCAAAATATGTATGGAAAAAGTGGAACGGGAGACAATGTTCTTAGGGAATTATTTGATTTACAGACTTTAGATAATATTACTAAATTTGCTAAAGCAGCAAAGGTAAGTCAAATGGAACGAAGAGAACATATTGGAAAGATATGGATTCAGTTGTCACAAGCTGGGGCAGCAGCGAATTTAGGGTTTGGTGGACCTGGACAAGAAATTTCCGGAATTATTGTATTAGGTCCTCCAATTTTATCAAGAGCATTACTTAA
>JAHIVR010000050.1 GCA_018816625.1 Nanobdellota archaeon
AAATATTTTTAAAAGCTGGCTGAATAAGACTTATTAAAAGTTTTGACATCATTAATCCTTTCGTAAATCTATGCCTCATTTATTAACTTACAGATTTTTTCAATTTCTTTTTCAATTTCTGAATAAATAGGTAATGATAAAATTCTATTAAACACCCACTCAGTATTTATTAAATTGGAATTCATTATTAGTGGAGAATAGTAAGTTTTTGGTTCTATATTATTCTTTATAAATTTCTGTACTATTTTATCTCTTACTTTTTTAGATTCTAATAAAATACTAAAGACACTGTAGTTAGTAAATCCATTAATTTTCTGTTCTTTAAAAGGTATCTTAATAAAATCTCTATATTGTTTAATGATATTTAATTTAGACTTTTGTTTTAATTCATATTCAGAAATACTTTTTAAACAAAGATAAGCAGATATTTCCATCATTTTTGCAGATAAATCTACAAATTCTTGTATATTTTCATACAAGTTGTCATCATTAAATAAAATTATTCCGCCCTGTCCTCCAGTAATTACTTTAGTAAGCGAAAAGCTTACAACCTCAATCAATCCTCTATGACCTAAGTTTGGTAATCCGTATCCATGTGCAGCATCAACTATAATTGGCTTTTTTGTAAATGAATTACTTTCATTACCAAAAGTATCTGTAAGAACTATAATATCTGATAAATCAATTCCATTATTTTTTTTATCTTTTATTAACCATGTTTCTTTATCTATATCTAACCATATAGGAAAATTTTGAGAATATTCTATTGCAAGTTTTATACTAGGCCAAGTAAAAGATTGAACACCTATAAATTTATTTTTTATACCAAGAACTTTAAAAGCTATTATTAATCCAGATGTACAATTAGAACAAGCAACTGCATACTTAACATTAAATTTTTCTTTAAAATGATTTTCTAATTTTTTGACATACTGCCCCTTACAAAACCACCCACTATTTATACTTTTCTGAATTTTTTTCATATCAGAAGTTGTTAATTTTATTTCTGGTTTGCTAAATGGTATCATTTTATTAACCCTGCTACTTTTAAAATTCGTAAAGCTGTATGTTCCCAACAATAATTTTTCAAAACTTTATCTCTTGCATTTAAGGCAATCTTTCCAGCAGTTTCGTTATCTATATTTTTTACCAAATAAGCTAATTCTTGTTCATCTGAAAAAGCTAATATTTCTACATTTTGTTTAAAATATTTATTTATTGTTTTAGTAGGATCATAATGAAGAACAGCAGACCCGCATCCCATATACCTAAGTAGCCGATTTGAGAAATAATCTGGAATATTATTATAGGTATTTAGAGATAGCATAAATTTTGAACTTGAGCATACTTTTGAAAATTCTTCATTATAAACTGGAGGTAAATATCCTTGTCCATAAAATTTTACAGTTAGTGAAGTTGATTCCAGTATCCTTCTAAATTTATCACGTTCTTCAGTTTTTCTACCAATGAATGATATGTCAGATATATACTCGTTTGCAATATCTCTAGGTTTATAAAGAACATAGTCGAGTCCACAAGGAATATGGAAGCTATTAGAAATACCAAGTCTTCTATAATAATCATTTACTCCTCCCCCTGTATGAGAACAATATGTACAATTTCTCATGTGTTGAATAACTTCAGGATGCTGATCTATGGTTTGGTAAGGATCAGGATTCCATAACCAAGTCTTACTATATTTATTACATTCAAGAATTATATTAGAATTTATACCATTACATTTACAAAATATTGTAAGTAAAGGAGAATTTTGTCCTAATTGCGGGTGTGACCAATAATTAATTAAAAACTAAAGACATGACAGCAATTATTATCATCTTATTCTTAATGGCGCTCTTCGTTGGTGCATGGTACGTTTGTGAGATTGGGCACAAGTCTGATGCTCTTCGTTACCTGGAGCGCATAATACTGCTCGAAAGGCTCATTGATAATTGTCTTGTTGACAGCGACTCGTTTGATTACATCATGAAGGAGTTCGATGAGATTAACCGTTTCAGGGAAAAGGACTTGCGGCGCAACCAGGAGGCATTTGTTCGGT
>JAHIVR010000051.1 GCA_018816625.1 Nanobdellota archaeon
AACCAAATCTATTGGTTTTTGTCCGCTTAATTTGTCTATATTCTGATTCATAATATTCTTATCTTTGTTAAAAGAATCTAAAGTCATAACTAAAATTTCTACATTATTATTTTTGGTTCATGTTTATAATTAATCCCTGTTTGGGCGTTTACTTAATCATCCAAAATAAGTATTATCGCTGGGAATAGCAGCCTTTGCTTTCTTCAAGAAATTTTCTTCAACTCTTTTATAAACATCAATTGTTGATTTTGTAACACTAGGTTTTATTTTTCCTAAAGCCTCTTCAAAATGTTCTTTCTTAACCTCTTTAGCCTCTTTATCCTCTCTCAATGCAAGCATGGCAGCCTCTCTTGCAAGTGCCTCTATGTCTGCTCCAGAATAACCTTCTGTTTTATGTGCAAGATAGTACAATAGTTTTTGCCTATCTGAAAGACTCTTAAAATTGATAAGATTATCTTTGGTTTTAGGTTTCTTCAAATCAGTATCATTTATCGGCTTATCAGAAGCCATCTTAGATATGATTTTATCACTAACACTTTTATCATTAATCTTTATCTCTGCAAACATCTTATCAAATTCTTTAACATCTTTTTGAGTAATTCCCAAAGGCATCTTCTTAGTATGTATCTCTAGAATCTTTTGTCTTCCCTTTTCTTCAGGAGTTGTAACTAAAAGTATCTTATCAAATCTTCCAGGTCTTAACAAACCAGAATCCAGCATATCCGGCCTATTTGTTGCTCCAATAACCAATACATCATTTAAATCTTCTAAACCGTCCATCTCTGCCAGCATCTGATTAAGAACACGTTCAGTAACCTTTGTCCCTTGCTCCACTCCTCTCTTACCAGCTAAAGCATCTATCTCATCAAAAAAGATTATACAAGGAGCTACCTGCCTTGCTCTCTCAAAAACCTTTCTCATTCCTTCTTCGCTATTGTGGGCAATAACTCCCCCAAACCCCCCCACAAAATTCTGCCCAGCAGGAACTGAAACATCATAAACATGCTCTTCAGAACCAAGAATTTTTACATCTTTTACTAAATCAAAATAAATATCTCCTTCTACTAAATCCCAATACTCTTTATACTTTATCCTATCTTTGTTCAAATAAACCAACATTTGTTTTAATTTCTCTTTACCAATTGAATTATTTGTGCTGTAAACTCCTAATTGATTAGAAGCCAGATCGTATAAATCGCCAGACAACGGAATCAAGTCTGATCTACTCCACATCCTGGATTGAATATACTCCAATATTCTCTTATTTCTAAATACATCAATAAACCCTATATCCTTAAAACTTTCAAAATTCTTAACCCCCATCACCATTATTCTATAAACAAAATTTCCATTTTTCAGTTTCTTTGTGTAGCAAGTTGCAACTATTCCAAAATCTAAAAGAAGATACATCAAATCATCTGCTAATTGCTTGCTAATTGTTGATGCTTCTATTACGAACTTCCCCCTCTCAGCAGCATATATTGAGCCATCTCCACTAAAATAACCTCTAAGCAAGTTTGCCTTAGTTTCCTTGTCTAATGTAAACAACATGGAGGGCAAACCCTTATTTTTAGCTCCTGTTTTTAGTCCAAAAACCTCCTTAAACACCTTTTGTAAAAATAAAGAATTTATTATTATCCCCTCATTAGTTTCTGTTATCTTAAATCCATATTTGCCGCAAATATTAGATATATCCTTCCTTATATCCTTATTTTGATTAGATATTCTTATTCCGTAATCATTAAAGTCACCTTCTGCTATCCAAATTCCCATTAATCTCCAAAAATCCTTATCTAAATTAAAAATCATGGGATATTCATGGACGCTTCCCTTCAACTTAATTTTTAAACTGCTAAAATCTATTGAAAGCCCAGCCTCATTAACAACACAGTCAAAAGATCGGATAGAAATGGGTAATTTCTTAGAAATTATATCTGCCAAATATTTCTTAGAAACTCCAATTAATCCCGCAGTTTTTTCTAAACCAAGTATTTTCTTTGATTTTATAAGATACGCTGATACATTAGAAACAAAAATATCCTCACTATCTTTGAAATTATTATAAAGATTTATCTGCTTCAATCTTTCTTTCGGCAAATTTATATTTTTTGGAGTAGCTATATAGCTTTCCCCAGGAATTAAATAACTTGCGGGAACATCTGTAAGCTTTCCATTAACA
>JAHIVR010000222.1 GCA_018816625.1 Nanobdellota archaeon
ACCGAAATCGGTGACACTATCCATGTACAAATCAGAATTACCAGGATAAACCCAATAAACTATGTTTTTGGGCCTCCAATGCCCGATTATATCGGGACATTCTTTATTCAAGAATTCGGAGCAACCGACTCAACGACGACTATCTCAAATTGGCTCCACCCCAACATTGATCATGTTATTGGTGATCCGATTAATTTGACCTATGGAGGGGAAGACGGTGGCGGATTCTATGACCGGATTATTATGCAAATCGATACGACCATCTGCAAATCAATTGATGCCGACTCTATCGCCGGATTTATCTGCCTCGACCAATCGCTTGATCGAAATACATGGTATCCCCAAGATTCAATTCGATTCTCGTCAGGGGACTTCCCTGTGTTGGACAGTCTCGCCGTGGGACGGTTGCCTTTTGGAAGGTTTAGATCGCAAGTGATCGATAGCACCGATGAGGTCACTGGAATTTTCGTAACCGCAAAAGGACAGAGAGTAAAATAGGAGTTGATATGGCACTCACTGGTGGAAAATCAAGAAAAACAAGAGGTCGATTCACTCCTCCTGATTTCGACGCGGTTGGCACTGCGGTAAATACTGAGATCAAACTGCCGACGTTTGGGGCGGCTGGATTTACTTCGGGGACACAAACCGAGCCGGGGATTACCAAGCCAGTCGATTTTAAGCCACCGGAGACCCCGAAGGGTGGCATGGGTGGTGTCCCGATTAGCACGACTCCACCAAAGGATTATACTGCGCCAGTCAATACCAACTTTACTGGGACGCCGACAACCTTTCAGCAGCCTCCAACCTTACCGACCCAAGTGGTTCCGAAATCATATTCACCCCAAGACTTGTATGCCAATGTCGCAAAAATGATGACAAGCGCGCCCGGAACCGATCTGAACACAGCATATCAGGCGGTTTTGGCCCAAATGAAAGCGCATGGCGGATCTTCATCGTGGCCAGAAGGTGGCTTGTGGGAATATGTCAGCAAAGAATGGGCAAGAACGCACCCGACGGCACCTGTAAATCCACCGGCACAGACCAAACAACAGTTTAATTTTGAAAATTGGCAACAAGCTAACGCGCCGTTTGATTCTAACTCGGCTGGTGAGAAGCTCTTAACTAGCCGCGAGTTCAAACAAAAGTTCGGCGTCACTTATCGGGGAACCGGCACCAAGCCGGTATGGATGTCGGATGAGTTGTGGGGCGCACTTACTGGCCCAAATGGTAACGATGCAAACCCAATGTATCCTCGGTGGATGGCTGGGGCCAGAAATCAGTATCGCGCATACGAAGAACAGGTTAAAGCATTTATGGTAAATAACGGGCCTGCCCCGCCGGGATTTTTGAGAGAATATGGCACTTACGGCGACGATAATCCACCCGTAGTTCCTCCAATATTCTTTAGACCACCAGTAGGAGGACAAACATCATAGTCTTGTGTTCTATTCTCTGTGTATGTTTTCTAAGCTGATTTAAGAAAAAGAAAAAGAAAAACAAGAAAAAGAAAAAGAAAAAGAACGAAAAACGTACGAAAAAATCGAGGCGCGTGTTTGCAACTATTTTAAAAAACCCGTAAGTCGTTGGGGCCGTATAGTAACATTATGTAAACATTTGAGCTAACTTGGTGTGTTGGGGCAAATTATGGCTATTTGGCGAGATATACTAAAAGAAAAAGACGACAAAAAAGTCGTGGATACCATCAATGAGGACTTCCGGGAGTCTCAGGATGCCCGCAATTCAAAGAATCAGGAATTCCTTAATCACTTGAAGGTCTTTCACTTAGTCGGACTTGAAGATGATCTAAGCACTGTCCCGTTCGCCAGTTCAGATGACGGCAGGGAATCATTGCGCAATATGATGTATTCTGAGGGCGAACCAATACGCAACACGTTCTACCCGCCGTGGGCCAGAGCGATGATCCTGACAGCTTGGGCTAAGATAACGACCGCTCTCATCCCAAATCGAGACAAGTTCGTTGGTGTTGAACCAGTTGACCTGGGTGATCGAGAAACCGCCGACAACTGGCAGTCCGTTGCCCACGAGCTATATCGACAGATTAGCTACGCTGACGAAGTAAGTCTGGCTGTTATCACTGCTCTGCTTGCTGATGCCTGTGTAATGTTCACTGGTTGGAAAGTCCGACCGGCGGCCATCCCGATTATCCATAGCAAAAGCGACCCGCAGACAGAAGTTGAGGAATTCCTGAGAACCGGAGAATTCCCGAAACAGAACAAATTTGAATTCCAGATCAAGGCAGACGGTATTTCTTTGCCCGACTATCGAGTAATCAACCCGTTCAATATGCGCCCCGACCCGAACATGAGCCACGGACAATTTGACGATGCTAATGCTCTGTATTTCGGTGTCACGGCCAAAGTGCCGAAAAATGTGATCTATCGCATGGTGGAGAACAAGCAATTCTCTGAATGCGAAATCACCAGTGGCGGAAAACTCAAAATCGGCAAAATAGTAGTCGAGGATGACGAAGCGTGTGATGCCAACGAAATTACCAACGACCACGAAGCGGTTCTTAAAAGTGACCTGAACGCTCCGAATGCAGAAGAAAATCTAGAGTCGGGGAGCGAGAATCATTTCAGGGTGGATTATTACTATCAGCAATTCAATGTTGTGATTGTCATTAACAAGAAATATCTCGCCCACAAGAGACAGACTATCGGTTGGCCGTTTATCAAAGTGGTCACTTACGAGAATCTTGGGATGTTCTCCGGGTCGCCGCTGATGCGCGACTTGATGCACATCCAATTTGATATCACCTCAATGATCCGTCAGAGGCGAAACCGACAGGACAATGCTGCTTACCCCCGCCCAATGATTGACGCCGACCAATTCAGCAGCTTAGAAGAGGCTGAGGATGCTCTAAACGGCGATCCTGACACCCCGATCATCTATCATGGGATGCGGGCAATGGGTAAAATCGAGCCGATCAAATATCTAATTAACAACACCCCACAAGATGATACTGCAATAGAAACTCAGACTGAAATGCGTTGGGGTGAGATGGTTGCAGGGTTTACCGATAATTCGACTGGTGCAGATCGACCGGGTAATAGATCGGCGACTGAGGCCAAGTTAATGGACATGGGGATGACAACCAGACTGCAAAAGGTTGTCGGAGATATGTCGGCGGGGTTAATCGAAAAGGCGACATACAACCTCTACAATTTGACTTTGATGCACCTTCAGGGGCCGATTGCAGTGGCAATTGCCGGGGCCGACGGGCTGAAATACCGGGAACTCGGCAAAGAAGCGTTCATGTTTGCGAAGCCTCCAAAAATCAGGGCACTTGGCCCGACCAGCGTATCCGAGCAAGCCGCCGATCTGGACAAGTTTATGGAAGGACTGAAGATAGTCACTCAGTTACCGCAGTTCGCACAACGACTGAAGGTTGTACCAATAATGCGAGAATTGTTTACCAAGTTAGGTGTCGATACTCCTGAAGCATTGTTGACCCTTGAAGATGGTGGTGAATGGCAGCCATCACCAGGACAGGAGATTATGCTGATGGCAATGGGGGCGCAGGCTCCGATCACAATGCCGATGGCGGCCACGGCCAACGAGAGGTTAATGGCTATCCAGCAGTTTATTCAAACGCCACGCTTTAGCAAATTAGAGGATGCGGTCAAGGGCCAAATCATGCAGAGGGCGCGTGATTACTTCCAGATTAAGCAACAGTCTATGGGTGGCGGTAAACCGTTGGCTGGGGCCACACCGGATCAAGAACGACCCGGCCCAAGCCCAACCGCTCCGAATAATTCAATGGCGTCGGTAAACTCGGCTCCGATGCCCGGACAGACGGGCCCCGGTAGCGGAGTAGGTGCGGCAGGCCCGATACCCGGAGGTGGTGGATGATTAGCGAAAAAGGTCAGGCAATAAAGGAAATCAAGACTGGAATGCTCCACGATTTGTTTGAATTCAACCCTTGGTTGAAAGGGTTTATCCAGCATTTGAATGATGTTATTACTGACGCAGACATGAAATGGGCAGGGGTTAAACTCGACAATACAAATGAATTGATGGAACTTCAAGCGATTAAGCGAGTGGCGACCAATACACTCGCCCGCTTTGAAGATGACGCATATAACCAAGCGAAGAAGATTTACGAAGCGAAAGAAATATCCAAGCGTCCTACCAGTGGCCGGGGAGCGACGAGTAATGTCCGGTTCGTACCGGGTAGCATTGCAACACGTCCGAAATCTGAGACTGGGGTAGCGCACAACTAAAAGGAGTACAAGGTGGAAGTAGACCAATTAATCCCAAATCCAGAAGCAGAGCCGAAAGCAACACCAGACGCCGGGGCTGATGCCCCCGTGGTTAATCCGCAGGATAGTATCGTCAACTGGCTACATGAGGTGACAAAGACTACTGACACCGCAAAGGCACAAAAGACTATTGAGAACCAAGTGTCTTTGCTGGGAACTCAAGGCCAGGAATTAGGCGATCTTCGTGCGACGTTAGCCGAGCTGAAGGGCGTCGTCAAAAGTCTCGCTGACGGGAAAGTAGTGGATTCGCAGACCATGAAATCAGTCGGTGAAGGCATCTTCACGGATGAAGCTGAAGAAAATGCGGCAGAAGAGCTAAGCACCAATCCTCTAAAGTTTATGACTAAAACGCTCATACCTGCGATAGAAGAGCGTTTTGCCAAAGCTGTAGGGATGGCTGTCGAATCCGCGACGGCCCCGGTGAAAGCTCAACAACAACAGGTAGCAACTGAGCGGTATCAATCCCAGATGAAAGAAAAGTACAAAACATCTTGGGACGCGCTCTCCGGCCGGCGGCGGGAGTTATTTACCGCTGCGGATTCCGGGACTCTCGGAGCAGAGGAGTTTTACCAGTTGGCTGCGCTCGGTTATGAAATCTGGACTCGTGGTTTACCGGGGACTACTACACCGGGAACTCCAGACAATGTACCAATCTCCCCTGTAGGAGCGGCAACGGGTATACAAACTCAAACGACACCGGCGGTCGCAAATCAAGACGCCAAAAACCTGATGAGTATACTTGATGAGATCGACAACACCATGCCGGGAATATAGGGGAGTATTTTAAAGGATTATAAGTTATGCCGTATACAGCACCAACATTAAATGCTGGCGCGGTAGGTATGTATGCTGGCGGTGGTGCAGGTAAAGCCATCTCGTCTGACGGCGTTCCATTAAATGTAGCCGAAGAAATGGCGAAGTGGTGGGAGCATGAACATCCGACAGCAAGTCTAGTCCAAAGAATTCGGAAGGTTCCGACACCACAGGAGACATTTTCACACCTCGAAGACAAGGAAGTCCCCGACTGGGGCACTTACGACGGGTTGGATGAATCCTCGGTTAGTAACCTTTTATTCCTGACTGCCGCATTGGGTGGCAAAGCCGATTATCTTCGGTTGCAGTTTAACGATCAGCTGTACAACCCAAGAGCGGGAGACTGGCGAATTGTTTGGAACAACTCAGATGGCAATGTGACTGGATTGCAAACCGGCGCGACTGTTTACATCAAACCGATGGGAACTGCCGGGGCGTTGTGGAAACGTGGGGACAGGTATATTCGATACTCGAATGCCTTCCCTGAAGGAAACATCGCTGGCAAGTCGATCCATACCAAGAAGGACAAGATCACTGGTAAAGTCCAGACGATCAGGACTTCTTCTGAGTTGACCTACCCTGTTGCCGCAACTCCGATGCTTGGGGAAAAGAATGAGCGGACATATCAGATGGCGAAAATGCGCAGACTGCATAAACGCTTTGTGTCTCGCCCGCTCTTTCTCGGCCCCGTGGCAGAGGAGATTTCCGACACAGTAACGGACTGGGGACACAAGACATCAGGCGGTCTTATGGGAACAATCAATTCCCATAAATGGTTGCTTGACGGCAAGTTGTATTTCGACGACTTGGCCTCGTTCCTTACCAGTCCCATGTACTGGTGTGGGGAAGATTGTATTTTAGCTACATCTCAGCGGGTAATCAACATCATCACTGGTTGGGGACAATCATCCGTCCGCATTTCTCAGAACGAGAAAATGTGGGGACGGAACGTGACAGCGTTGCTCATTAACGGCAAGCGTCTCGGATTGTTCCACGAAAAGTTGTTTGATGAAGACCCGATCCTGAGCAGAAAAGCGGTTTTCCTTGATCCTAAGAACGTCCTGTATCGCCCGCACGTTGGGAACGGAATCAACTTTGACACTGCTGTCCACATGAACATCTTGAAAGAAGATGGCGTGGAGCGGTTCAAAGATGAGATTCGCACCCACATGGGATACGAGTTCTGGGTCGAGGGGTCGTTTGCCCTAATCGAAAACATCGAATACTAAGAAGGGAGATAGTCATGGCTAGTGCAGATCAATGGACAGAATATAAGTCCTTAGCGTTTACGGCTGTCGATACCTTCCCGATGATGAAGGTTTGGTACGACGGGCCGTATGACTTTGCAAAATTCGACAACCCCACCACCGATTTGAAGGGCTGGGCGGATGACACCGACGGAGCGACTACTGTGGCGTTATGGGGCGTATCCGGGGTATTGGACACAACCGATGCCCTCTATAGCTCCTACGGTGAATCGTGCGACATGATTAACGCGCACGAAGCAACGGGCTGGCATTGTCGATTGGTTGGTGCTGAGCGGGCGGATTTGCTTTACAGCGCCGCTACAGTGCGGACAGCTATCGACATCGCTGGGCCCACCACTTGCAAAGACGCCGAGATCGAAGTTTACGACGACAGCAGTGCGTACAAAAACGCTTCCAATGACTTCTTCTTCTCTGTTGGGTTGACCAATGAAGGTCTCCATAGCGACAACTGGGGGAGTCAGATTGAGTTGTTGAGCTACAGCGTGATTTTAACATTTGCCGCTGATGCACCGACAATCAAGGTTTATGACGTTGATGACGATAACAAGACTGCTGGCGCTGAGATTTTTTCGGTGTTATCCGCCGCAACGACTGTAAACCAAACAAAGATCAAAGGGGTTGACTGGGATACACTCATTACTCCAGTCGGTCATCGCATGATCTTGCGTTGTGATAACGTGACAGTGATGACGGCACCAACGATCAACGTACAATACGCAATTCATCACAGAGGGCCTAAAAAGGGTTCTTATATTTCGATTGCGTAATCATCATTCCGGGGGGTGTAACAGCATCCCCCGGAAGTTAAAAGGAGTAAGTAATGAAGATCGAAACGGCTGAGGAAATCCAAGAACGAATAAATAAACAAAACGCTGAAAACCAGGCGAACGCAGATACGGAGGCAGAGCAAGAAACCCCAACGCCGACTCCGCCAGCCGCGCCGGTCGAGACACGTCCGAAGATCGCTACCCACGATGAGATTGCGGAGATTATTCAATCGACCCGTGAACAGGGGATCAAGGCAGGGGCCATGCAGAAAGACGTACCGAAACAATATCGACTGAAACATCCGGCGTGTTTCTTTGCAAAATCAACCGCGCTCCAGATCACGCTTATCCACAGGGAACAACAGATTATAACAAACCCGAATACGCATGAAGTGATTCAAAGAGAAGTCCTGCCAACTAACGTGAACTTCGACAGTAACCGATTTATGACCTATGATCGGCGGCTTGCTGACTTGCTGATAAACCATTGGGCATTTGGCAATATCGAGACGGGTTCATATTTCGGCCCGGACATGGAAGGTGATATTATCTTCTGGAAAGAAATGCACATCGTCGAAGAAAAGCCAATCACGACCAGAGAGCGCACGTTGCGGAAAATGACGCCGACACCCGAAGATAGTGAGTTTGTCTTAGGCGCACAGGGGGCCTGATTATGTCTGTAATTGATGATGCCGTACAGATTGTTACTAATGAGGCCGGGATGACCTCTGCAAAAGACAAGGCGTTGGCGAAGGCGTACTTCTACGAAACACTGGAAGATATGAATCGCCAATTCCATTCGGGGATTTTGCGGACAGAGGCCAGTATCTCAATCGCTTCATCGGCGGCTCACACGTTGACTTTACCCGACGATGTTGAGAAGATCATTGATTTCGGCGAGTATAATTCAACGGAAGACCGGCTGAAGCCTGTTTGGACTGCCAAGACCCAATCATGGTTTCAGAAGGTTCACAGCGGGTTTGCGACGCTCACATCGTCCGCCTCTGGTAGCGAGAGAATATACTTCTTTGTCACCGACAACGCTCAAGGCGCGAAGCGGGTGCGGATATTCCCGGCGGCATCATCGGCTATCACGGCACGGCTTATCTATTGGGCGAGATTGACTGAGGATAATGTTCATCGAATGCACAACACTGGCATTATCCACGATGGGATGCGGTGGCGCTTGGTCAAATGGTTCGGCGGTAAGGACGTTCCCGCCTCATGGCAAGAGGCAAAAGAGCGGTATCAGGTCGGTATTCTAGACCTCAAGAGCAAGAAGATGAGCGTAAAGTCGGCAATAACCGTAGGCCAAGCTCCGATCACTCGACGGAGAAATGCTATACTGAGGAGTCTGCAATGAAAGTGAAAGCCCTTGCATTGGCGTTACTTATATTCTG
>JAHIVR010000052.1 GCA_018816625.1 Nanobdellota archaeon
GTTTTAAACAAAATAAATTTAACGGGGTGAACTAATATGAAATATAAAATAGAGGACAACCATTTATTAATCTATTACGAGAATGGAGAACTGAAAGAAGACGCAACAGAAAGCCAAAACGAGTGTAAGTATTGCGAAAATAACCCTAAAACCTGTTGTTCTAATTCTCCAGAAAAAACAAGAGAATATAACGGGCAGTTTTGCGATTTGATGAAGTGTAAATTTGAAGAGGTGGATTAATATGAATTTAAGAACATTAAGAAAATTAATCAAGAATAAAGAGGAAACAGAACTAACTAACTATAAAGGTGAGGGTTGGGTTTTACATATTTGTAAAAATAATGTTCCTGTTCCCTTATTCCATAGCAAAGACATTAAGGAAATTAAAGAATATTTAGAGATACAGGAATTATTAAAATAAATGAGGTGATAATTGTGGAAAAAGATAGAAGTTGGAGAAAAGCAGACTACCCTAACAGCAAACCCTGTTGGCAAAAAAATCGTTATAAAGTAGTTGAAAAGAAACCAACACAAATTGAGAGGGTGTTAGCGTCTTTAGACTATGATAAATTAGCAATTATTGGGAAAGAGGAAGAAGATAAAATTTGAAAGGGGTGAAAAAATGAATAAAGATAATGTATGGAGAATAGTGAAAAGAGGAAAGAAATTATTTAAAGTTAGATATTGGGATAATCTGTCTTACAAACAATATCGAATAGTTACACCATATATTTCCTTTTGTGGAATACCCCTCTTTGAAAAAAATAAAGAGAATTATTTGAAAAAAGTGATTGATGCTGGACTTAAAGATTATGTTATAGGTGTAGAATTGTGAGGTGAAGTAAAATGAGTAGCATAAAAAGAAGGATAGTAATTGAGGAATATGAAAGTGGTGGTTTTGGTATTATGGAAGATGGAGAACAAGATGTTATGGGATTAACAAATGGTTATGATGTTATTGCAGAAATAATAAATAAGTTGAAGGGGTTGAAGAATGGCAGAAGAATATAAAATGGATAGTTTTCCAGTCTATAATTTTTTGTTAGTCTGTTCAATTATAGGTATTATTATTGGGTTAATTATGATTATAATAATGGGGTGATTTGAAGAATGAAGAAAATATCTTGGAAGAAAACTTGTCCTAAATGCCACAAAAATAATATGTGGTTGGATTTGATAACTGGCATTTGGCATTGCCATAGTTGTGATTATACCCAACAAGAGAAAGGAAACAAATGGAAACCTACGACTAACATGACTACATACAATACTATTGGGGTTTTGAAAGATGGGAAAGGGTTTCAGAAATACAAAAAATTTAAAGAGCTTTGAACTGGAAAGATTACTGGTTCACTGCTAAAAGAAAATTTGAGGTGATATACTATGAAGATGTTAAAATTGGAATTAGAGCTATACGAGAAAGGCATAGGAGTCTTTACAGCAGAAGTAGACGGAGTTTTGGAGAACGGGGAAATAATAAACTTGGGGTGGTAAATTTGGACAAGAAGAAATTCATTAGGGATTTTGAATATATGAATAATCACTTAAAGAAATATAAAGGCACAAGTGGTTTTGTTTTTGGATTTGAGAGGGTGGAATAAATGAAAATTAAATATTGTATGTTTTGTGGAAGGATTATAGAAAATCCAAAAACGAGTAGGAAGTATCATACAAATTGTTATACCATAAAAGAAAAAGAAAGGAAGAAGGGGTGGGCAACAGAAAATAAAGAGGAGATAAAAGAATATTATCAAAAACATAAAATTAAAATTAAGAAGTATCATAAAAAATGGAGAATTAAGAATAAAGATAAAATAAAAGAAGATAGAAAAAAGTATTATCTTAATAATAAAGAAAAAGAGGAAAAAGGACATAAAGAATATTATCAAAAGAATAAAGAAGAAATAAAAAAGGTTAAAAAAGAATGGATTAAAAAACACCCCGAAAGAATAAAAGAATATCATATAAAAGACTATATAAAAAATAAAGAGAAACACGAAGCAAGAAGAAAAGCATTTAGAAAAGTTAATATCCCAAAAGGACAAATATGTGAAACTTGTAATATTAATTTAGCAACAGAAAGACA
>JAHIVR010000053.1 GCA_018816625.1 Nanobdellota archaeon
TAAGTCTTTCTTCAATCTCCCATTTAAAGAAGCCTCTTTCTCTAAATATCTATTTTGAAACCCTAAATTCTTCCCTTTCGAAACCAAACACGATTGTCCAAACAGCCCACAAGCCAAAACCCTGTTTCCTTTTAATAAAGTGAGATAATCTCCTGGTTTCGCTCCTCCTAAAATATACAAAGCATGTTTAACCTTAGTTCTCTTTAAAGCATTAATCTCTTTTTCAAGGAGCCTCCCAGAACAACTAGGCAAAGATTTAGGAAAACCAACAATAGAAAAATGTTTTCTATGGCAAACAGAAAAAGCATCGTTAACATAGATATCAAAGAAACCCCCCAATTTAAGAAATTTATTATTTTTTTTCTCTGGATTTAATTCATCATCCTCATATCTCAAATTCTCTAATAAAATAACCTCTCCAGGCTTCAGATTCTTAATTGCATTTATTGCTTTATTCCCAAAAATATCTTTAATAAACCTAATCTTAACGTATTTATTCAATAACCTTGCGTGTTGCTTTAAACTTAAAAAATCTGCCTTGCCTTTCTGACCCTGATGTGCAATAATAACCAGTTTGGCTCCTTTTTTCTTCAATTCTCTTATTGTCTTGCTTGCTTCAATAATCCTTTCCCCCAGCAAGATTCTTTTCCCTTTATGATTGGAATTCAAATCAGCCCTTAGAATAACTCTTTTCCCATAAAAATCAAAATCAGACAAGGTCTTCATTTTTTATTTTATCTTCCTTTATATCCAAACTTACTGTTATATGTGGGATGATCAATGATATCAAGAACAAAGGCTATTATCTCTATTTCATCTCCTTTTAATGTGTAAAGCATTCTCCAAAATTGTGAAAGTTCAGCCCTAAAAAGATTAATGGCTTTATATTTTACTTTATATTCTTCTGGAATTAAGTTCTTGACAATAGGGTTTCCGTAAAAAGGATTATGCCTTATAAAATCCACTTTCTGTTTTATAGATCTAAGAAGTTGAATTTCTTCTGAACTTTCTATGCCTAATTCAATTTGCTTTCCAACTATTTCATTTAACCTTTTGAATGCCTTATCAGCATCTCCCAAAAGTACAATGCGAACAGATTTGTTCATATTTCAGTTCCTTTTTTTATTAATTCTTGAAGAGTTTTTCTATCTGTATATACCCAGCTTATTCCTCTCAACCCAACTGCAATTTTCCCACTTTTCTCTAAGTATTCAAGGATTACCATTAAAGTAATGTGATTCACCTGTCGCGGAAGTTTTCTTTTTAATTCTGCTATAGAAATAACACTTTCATTCATTTTTTTAAAAGTGTCTTCAACCATTATAACTGTATTTAAAGTCGGCCAATGAACTCCTTTTCCATTACTTGATATTTTGTTTTTCTGTACCATTTCATATCTTTTAGTTATTAACTTATAACTATTTAATATTAGTTAGTGTTTAAATATGTTTCGATTAAAAATTCAAGCCAAATTAGAATATTAAATTATTTCTTTATCTTTCCATCCCACCTATGAATATAATCAAAAGCAGCCAAAGCAGCCTTACATCCTTCCCCGGCAGCTACAACAATCTGTTTAGCAGGAATATCTGTAACATCTCCTGCTGCGAAAATGCCAGAAACATTTGTAAGATTCTCGTCATGTGTTTTAGTACTTCTAAAAATCATTATTTCCCCCCACTTATTCTTCTTAACCTTCACAAAATCCGCTTTTGTTATAAGCCCTACCTCAACAAAAATCCCATCAACACCAATCTTTTTTTCATTTCCATCTTTCTCATAAATAAAACCAGTAACAAAATTTTTGCCTAAAATCTCCTTAACCTTTGCTCCAGTTATAACACCAATCTTTCTATTTTTCAAAACCTTGTCTCTCAAATAAGCCTCTCCAGTAATTTTTGGCATTGCCTCAAGAAGATAAACTTTTTTTGAATACTTAGAAAGAAATAAAGCTGCACCTAAACCAGAATTTCCCCCTCCAACAATAACAACCGCTTTATTTTTATAAATAGGGGCATCACAAGCAGCACAATAACTTAATCCCTTGCCCAAAAGATTCTCTTCTCCAAGAACATTCAATTTTTTGGGACTTTTTCCAGAAGCAATTATTACAGCCTTAGAATCATAACTTGATTTTTTAGTTTTAACAACTATTTTCTTTCCCTTCTTAGTAATACTAGCCACTTCCTCTGTTTTTATCTTTATCCCATAAACCCTCATATGCTCTTGGAAACTCCTAGTTAACTCAATCCCAGAAGTGTGTGTTGTTCCGGGATAATTTTCAATTTCAGATCCCCAGGACATCTGTCCTCCAACATCTAAACTTAAAATTAAAAATTTTATCTTTCTTCTAGCAGCATAAATTGCAGCAGTCATTCCTGCAGGCCCTGCTCCGATAATTATTAAATCATACATTTTATTTAAGTTTTTTAAGAAGATCAACCATCCTACAAGAATAACCGTACTCATTGTCATACCAAGATAAAACTTTAACAGTATTCCCAATGGTCTTTGTTGAGAGCCCGTCAACAATTGAAGAACTACTGTTTCTTATAATATCAGAAGAAACCAACTCGTCTTCAGTATACCGAAGAATTCCTTTTAATTTGCCATTGGCTGCAGTCTTCAATACTTCATTAACCTGTTCTTTTGTTACATCTTTATTCAACTCGGCAACAAAATCAACTATACTCCCACAGGCAATTGGAACCCTCATTGCCAAACCATCCATTTTCCCCATCAACTCTGGTATGACTTCGGCAACAGAAGTAGTTGCTCCAGAAGTTGTTGGGATGATATTTGTTGCAGCAGCCCTCCCCCTCCTATATTTTTTATGCGGGACATCCAAAATTTTTTGATCATTGGTATAAGCATGAACCGTAGTCATAAATGCCTTAATTATTCCAAACTCATCATTAATCACTTTAGCTAAAGGAGCAAGACAGTTAGTAGTGCACGAGCCCATAGAAATAACCTTGTGTTCCTTCTTTAATTTTTCTTCATTAACTCCCAAAACAATCGTAACATCGCACTTCTTTGATGGAGCAGTAACAACCACCTTTTTTGCTCCAGCCTTAATATGCTTATTCCCTTCATCCTTGAAGAGACCAGTAGCCTCAACAACCCAGTCAATACCTAATCTTTTCCACGGAAGCCTACTAGGATCTGGTTCACTAAAAACAAGTACTTTCTTATTACCAATCTTAATATAATCCTTTCCTACCTCAACCTCCTTATTATAGTTACCATAAATAGAATCATACTTCAAAAGATAGGCAAGACTTTCAACACTTGTAAGATCATTAACAGCAACAATATTCAACCCTCTTTCTAACCCAATTTTCAAAACTAATCTCCCAATTCTCCCCAACCCATTAATGGCTATTTTTTTCATTTTCCCTCTTTTATGTAAACAATAAATTACAGAGATATTTAAAATTATCTAAACATTATAAATCTCAACCAAACCATATTTTGCCTTAAACTCCTTTAACTTCCTCATATCTCTAGTGCCAACACCCCCATATCGCGCCTCGTTTCTTATTCTTTTAAAATCCTCTGCATCTTTATATTCCGGAAGATCTTTTGGAAGAGATATTCCTTCAGAGATTAACATAAATTCGGGATAACTCTCAAGAGTAATCCCCCCAACATATTCCATCTCGTCATCAGTAATTATAGCTGGCCCAGAAGTTTCTACAAAACAATAGCCAGAACTCTTATAACTATTTTCAACCGGACAAGCAATACCTAAGGCCTCGTGATTCTCTAAGGGATGGTAAAAAAGCACAACCCCATAACCAATCTCCCTAAGCAAAAAAGCTAACAAATTAGCCTTCTCCCCACAAACTCCCCCATATTCATATAAGACCTCATAAGGATATCTTTCATAATCAACAAAATCCTCCCAAAAATCAATTTTTCTACCAGAATTACTAAACTCAATGTTTTGAACAATACTTATGGCTATTCTGGCCTGATCAACCTTCTCATCGGCAAGATTTTGTATGGCAGCAACCAAAGAAAGCAAAGCCTCTTTTTGTTTAGGTTCGTTTATGCTTTCTAACTTAAAATCAACCCTAAAAGGTTTCTCTTCAGATAAATAAATAATACTTCTAGATAAGTTTTCCAAATAACCATAAAGCCCACCATAAGAAATATAATTGAGATATTTAGCCTCACTATTAAAAATGTACTTTAACCTAATATTTTTTGGCCAAACTTTATATTCGGAGGAACAGGAATCTCCTTGCTTTCCCCCACCAGAGCATCCACAAAGGCTGGCTTTTTCAACCAAAACACCATCCTGACAATAAAAAGGTTCATTCAAAGAGCAAGCCTCATAAAAAGTTCCATCTCCACAAGTCAAAACACCTTTTTCCTCCACTTTCCTATCAAAATATCCTGAGAGATTCATAAAAATTAATCCACTTACAATAAAAATAAGTATTGCTAAAAGAGGGACTACAAAATATTTTTCTGTTCTATTTGGAGGAATTTCATTATCTCCAGAAACTGAAGAAACTAGTGAAATAGCCTTCACCTCTTTCTTTTTTGGCATATGTAATAATAAGAAATAAACTATAAAAGACTATCTAAAATAAACTTCTTAAATTACTCCAGATAAATCCCTGGCTTTCATTTGACCACGCTTGGACGAATGAATGATCCGATCCTATTCTAAATAAATCCCTGGCTTCCCGGGTTTAGCTTTTTTTGATTTATTTTCTGGGTCATACTTCTCTTTATCAGAAACACTATAAACAAAAACCTTCAAACCAAGCCTCTTCTCAAAATAACCTAAATTAGAATCATATATTTCCTTATCTTTTGGAAGGACATATAAATAAACCTTACTTACATCTGGAACAAACTTCTTTATTTGCGCAACATCTCTAACAATTCCCTCTACCAGCAATTCTTCTTTCTCATACTTCTCATCTATCTTTTTCTCATCAACAACCGGCCATTTACTTAAACTAATAAGCCCTTTTCCTCCAACCTTGCTCCAAAGTTCTTCGGTAACAAAAGGACAATAAATATGAAACATTTTCAGGAAAGATTGCGCGACATCAATCCCTATTTTCTCTCCATAAAAAGAATCAAAAAAAGACCTTAATTTTATTATGGCCATATTGTGTTTAAAAATCTCAACAAACTCGGTTACCTCTTTTACAGTTTTATTCAACTTACTCTGCATTTTTGGAGAGGTCTTCCCGAGTTTTAAAGAAATAAAATACTCATAAACTTTTTTAACAAACCTAAAACTAGCTTGCATTCCCTTATCGTCCCACTCAAAATCACTTTCTGGGGAAGAATTTCCAACCACATAAAGTCTAAGGGAATCCGCTCCATATTTTTTTATAGTTTCTAAAGGTTCTACTCCGTTTCCTCTGCTTTTAGACATTCTAAACCCATCTGATCCCTTAACAATTCCTTGTGTAAAATACTTTAAAGCAGGTTCATCAAAATTCAACAGCCCTAAATCCTTCAAAAATTTTGTATAAAATCTAATATAAATTAAATGCATAGCTATATGTTCTGGACCCCCAATATACTGATCAATAGGACACCAATAATTAACTTTCTTCGAATCAAATATTTTTTTCTTATTCTTGGAATCAGTATATCTCAAAAAATACCAAGAAGAGTTTGCAAAAGTATCCATCGTATCCGCCTCCCTTCTCGCCTGATTCCTACATTTTGGACATTTCGTTTTAACCCATGATTCGTTTGTTAAAAGTGGATTGCCCTTTCCAAACTTAACCTGTTTGGGAAGTTTAACAGGTAAATCTTTTTCTAAAACAGGAACAATCCCGCATTTCTCACAATAGACTATGGGAATTGGAGTCCCCCAATATCTCTGTCTGGAAATAAGCCAGTCCCTCAATTTATATTGCACTACTTTCTTTCCAAATTTTTTATCTTCAATCCACTTTGTAATCTTCTCTTTAGCCTCAATACTATAAATCCCATCAAAATTTCCTGAATTAACCAACTTTCCTTGTCCAATATAAGCCCCTTTTATGTTCTTTGAAAAAAGTTTTTGATCTTTTGGTTCAATAAGGAAAATATGTCATCGGAATTCATATCTTTTCTTGATGAGCAGAATGAAAAAAACACGCTTTTTATATCACCCATTTCATTCTGGGAAATCGCGCTGTTGGTCAAAAAGAAACGTATTGAAATGGATGATCCGGCTGTTTGGCAGAGCAATCTGATGGTACATTCCCAGATAAAGACAATGATCCCCAGTGCAGGGGAAATGATTGAATCCGTTAA
>JAHIVR010000054.1 GCA_018816625.1 Nanobdellota archaeon
AAAATTGAACCCTTTTCAAATAGTGTCGGTTGAAGGTTAAGGAATAGTTCTTGTTTGGCGATTGCTTCCTGTGCCATTTTATAAATATCTGTTCTTGGGGTTAAATCAACTCCTGGAACTCTCTTGAACCCAGAACCGAATATGATTTTTGATTGAACCCTGTAATCCTGTAAGATTGAGTATATCCCCAAATCAGAAAACCTCTCTTCGTAATATAACGGGAAATAACCCTCAACTACCCTAAACTCCATTGGTCTTCCATTGTCGTCAACCATTGTTGTTTCCCATAATGTCTGAACATCTTTGGTCTTTTCTCCTACCGCCTTAATCAAGGCGTTTTTTATCTTGGTTTGTTTCTCTGATAACTTCGGAAGTTCTTTCACTTTTAACTTTTTCAAAATGTTTGAAGATTGTATCAGTGCCCCTTGATTATAATAGATATGGGCGGCAACTTGCTGTTGTTCAATTTCCGATAAAGTCGTATTGTCTATTTTCAAATGTTCTTCCCAAAAAGCATTCATTCTATCCGCCTGATTTATGTCTGCTATATTAACCTTTCTGCCCAAACTCTTAACCATTTTAGCGTGCCAACCGCTATACATTTTATTCCCATCTGTTTTGTCCGCCACTCTGAATCTGAACTCAAAAGCGTTCTCTGTTTCTAATGCTCTATTTATATTTATGAACTTTGAATCAAGATTATTTATGCCCTCAATCGCCTTATTAAGTTCATTGCCAAACTTTAATTTACTAACTAAAATTCTGTGTCGCTGTATTTCCTTTCCCAGATCAATCAAATGCCCAATAGTTTCGTTAAACTCTTTAACATTTTCTATCGTAATGGTTCTTAGTGATTTCTGTTCTAATCGTTTTATTTCATCAATATACTTTTTAGGAATCGGTGCTTCGGGATTTCTTTCAAGAAACTGTCTTGTGGCTTTTAGTCGTGTGATTGTCTTTTCTGTCGGCTTCTTAAAGTCATAATCGCTTGTAAGGTCTTTAATAAGTCGTTGGTATTTTGTAGTTATGGCAACGGTTCTTGACATCTTTTCTAATGTCTTTGCTTCCTTCAACGCTTGTTGCCTTTCATAAATGGCCAATCTGTCATTAACCCGCCTTTCAAGATTTCGCAATCTAATGTCTGTCGTAGATTCTTTAATTGCCTGCTTCATTCTGCCCTGTAATTCAGGCGGGAGCTTGTCTAATATGTCAAGGGCTTTTTGTTGTCTATCTTTTAGTCCCGTCTTGTAATTCGTCAATTTCTGGTCTTTGGCTTCTTTAATCTCTTTGATAGTTTGAGATGCTTTTGTCCTTTCAAGTTCTTTAACCGCCTTAATGTTATTTTTAATCTGTCGCTCCTGTAATTTAAGTTGTTGTCTTTGATAATCCACTTGCTCTTTTTTTAATACCCTTTGTGCTTTAATCTTTGGACTCAAAACTCTTTTCGGGGTAATTGCTTCTAATGTAAATCCCTCGCCTTTTATAACCGCTATCTCCCTTGAAAGTTGTTCTTCATTTATGGGTTTTACTTCTATCGGCTTAACCTCTGTTGGTTTTGCTGTGGGTTTTACTTCTCCCTTAACTGCCTGATTGTAGATGTCGATGAGTTGGGATTTAGAAACAATAGCATTTTTATTTAATGCCACATATCCAATTCCCCTATCTTTTACCTTATTTGTTAAGGGGTCAATTATCCCGCCTTCATCTATCAAAATTGCGTCAAATGGCAATTTCCTTTCTGTGATATATTCTGATAAACTTTCTGCCTCTGTCCAATCTAATAAACCCCTTTCAGATGGATAAAATCCACCACTCACACTCTCTGTTCTCCAATAATCATTAATTATTTCAAGATGTTCAGGTTTTCTTACATCAAGAATTCTTGCCTTTGGATTACGATAATACTCTAAAATAGTTCCTTCTGCTCCACCCTTTTTGCCAAAAGTTATTGAAGAGGCAATTTTATTGTCAGCATAATGTTGTGCATATACTTTATCTTCTGTTAAATAAAGATTAAATTTTGGTTCTTTCCCTTCCCATACTTCTGTTGTCCCGTGATACAAAGGTTTTCCTTTTACATTTGCACTTACAAATTCCTCCGCACTCTTATACTTTCTCGCCTCTTCTGCTAATGGTTTAAGTTCTTTGGGGATTATACCTTTCTCGGGCTTAACCGCCTCTACGACCCCTTTCTGTGGCTGTGGGGGGATTATGGGAGTGGGCTTAATAAGTGGACTAACTTTTTCGGTTATCGCACCAACAGCAGATGCTCCCTTGGGAACGACCCCTTTAGTAATTGGCACCAATGCTTTTGTTTCGGCAGTTTTTGCTGCTGCCTTATTCGCCACTATTTGTTCAGTAGATTTTAATGCGTTTTTGATGTAATCACTTATCTTTTGTGTTATGGATATTTTTTGGTTTTTAGCAATAGCGGTTAATTCTTTTCTCATTGTTTCATCTTGTGCCATTATTCTATAAGCATCATATTTTGCCCCACTTTTTAATCTGCCAGCGGTTATATCAATCAAGTCCTGACGAGTTAATTTTGACTTAATGGTTTGAGCGATTATCGTTTCGGCTTGTTGAGTATTTACAAACCTCAATCCGCCACCAATAAAACCAATAGCCATACCAGATATTTCTTCTGACTTAAGGGAAATTAAAACATTAGATTCTTGTGGAGTTAAACTTTCTGATATGATAGCTGTCTTGAACGGATACAATGTGCTTTTAATCGCTATTTGCGTTGCCCTTTTTTGTTCCACGCCAGCATTAACTAACGCTTGTTCTTTCTTAACGACTTCATTTATTACATCATTTTCTCTTTTGTATTGAGCGGTTGCTTCAATGCCACTTTTTATAATAGTCGGTTTAACTGCTTCAAAATATCCTTTTTGAGCAAGGAATTGTTTGCCCTGTTCACTAACAGGAAATGTCATTGATTTCGCTGGTGTTAATGTTTCTATTGGAACTTCTTTGAATATAGATTGCTTCTCGGATTCTACTCTTTTAGCAATTGATTGCTGGAAAGCCGATTGTCCAGATTGAGATACACCAGAAAGAGCGTATTTGGTAGATACGAAAGCAGAAGTTTCCTCTGTTTTCTTTTTGGGAATTACTTCCCACCAATTTGTAGCCATATTATTTTTCCCACTCTGCTACTTTTTTATCAATTATTGACCAGATTTCTTT
>JAHIVR010000055.1 GCA_018816625.1 Nanobdellota archaeon
AGGGTTAGAAATGCCTATGTATGCAATGGAACAAAGGAAAATAATGATTGGAACTTATGAACCAAGAAATCCTGATCAGCAATTTCAAGATATTTGTGATATCGGGGGGATGGTTAGCTCTACAATTCATAATTTACAAAGAATGTATTTTTCTATAAAAGGTAAAAAAGATTATGAATTAGCTTTTCAAACAACTAACCCAAGTTACGATTTAAATGGGTTTTGCACTAAATTAACTAAAAATCAGAGGTTCATAATTAGATAAAATGTTAGTAAAACACGAACTAATAAACAAGATAAAAGATTACTTTGATCTTAACATTTACGAAACAAAAGTATGGTTAGCTTTGCTTGGAAAAGGTGTTGCATCAGCAGGAGAGATAGCAGACATATCTGGAGTCCCTAGGTCTAGGACTTATGATGTTCTTGAGTCTCTTGAGAAAAAAGGATTTGCCATAGTAAAGTTGGGAAAACCTGTAAAATACCTGGGAGTTAAACCAAGGGTAATACTTGAGAAACTTAAAAATAATGTAAGAAAGGATGCTGAAGAAAGAGTTGACTCCCTTTTAAGAATAAGGGAAACTGACGAGTTCACTCAGTTAGAAACACTTTATCACGGGGGGATAAATCCTGCAAAGAGAGAAGATTTATCTGCTGCTTTAAGAGGAAAATCAAACATCTCAAACCATTTAAGAGAGATTCTCCAAGAAGCTAAAAAAGAAGTTATTGTTTGCACAAGCGCAGAAGAATTAGAATCAAAATCAAAATTGTTTAAGCAAACTTTTGAGATTCTAAACAAAGCAAACATAAAGATAATGGTCGCCCTATCGGGAGACAAAGAACTAATAAAGAAATTAGAAAAAGATTTTAATATGAAGATTAAACCAGTAAATATAGAGGCTAAATTCTTCATAGTGGATAAATCAGAAATACTTTTTTACCTTTCTAAATCAACAGACAAAGAGGATCTTGCAATATGGCTTAATTCAGAGTTCTTTGCTAATGCTTTTGCTACTCTTTTTGAAAAAGCTATGGGGAAGTAAAATGGTAACTGTTTTATATGTAAACATTCAAGGACAAGTCACCCCCAGGAATCCTGCTGTTGATTTTTTTATTGATACAAGAGGAAGGGCTTCTAGTGAATTAGAAAGATGTTTTTTTAACGAGGTTTGCTCTCAGGATACAGGTTTATGTTTTACAGATAATGTTGCATGTCCTTATGCACAAGCTTATAGAATAATTTCTGCTCTAACAGATTTTATTGAAAATGATAGGGCAAGGAGAAGATAAAATGTCAGAATCAAAGCTTAAAAAATTAGTGGACATCTTAACACCAGTTAAAGGAGATAGGATTATAATAGATTTTATTGAGAGAGTTGGAGAAAAAAATAATATCCCAAGAAGAGATATAAATATGTCAATTGTATCTGCCATGGTTTCAAAGTACGGGACATATTCCGGAGTTTTATATTACGGAACAAAATACCTTTTAAATTAAAATGTCAAAAATAAGCTTAATAAATAAATGTCTTGGAGTGATTACTGGAGTGGCTATCGCTTCTGCGTTATCGACTTGTGAAGCAGAAACAAAACAGTTTAGAACTTCAAATATCCCAGCAAAAATTATCCCTGTTGGGACAGGAAAGATACACTGGACCGCAGGCCTTCTTACAATGTATAACAGAATGGATTCAGATAAAAACACTATTTTCATAAATGGTCAAGCGTACAATCCATTAGATAACATAAGAATAGATAATCCGCGCAGAGGAAGAAAAAACTTATTTGTAGTTGATGAAGCAACTCCAGACACTTTAAGGCTAAAGTGGGTTGGCTATAACTCTAGTCAATAATTTCTAATATTTTAATATGCATCTCTTCCATTTTTAACGAGTTTTTCTTTTTCCAATCCAATATAAATCCCTTGAGGTCAAAATCTACTTTTTCTCTAGCATACATTTTATTATTACTAGTGAATATGTTCTCGTGTTTCTTTCTAAAATTCAATACATTTTCTTCGTCAGTAACAGAAGGGCCTTCAAGAATTAATTCTCCTTTAGATTCTGCAACAACAAAATATCTTGCACTTTTATCTTTATTATAGTTGAATCCCTTCTCCTTTATCTCAAAATAAGTAGTTATCTCCTCCTCAAGATGTCTAAAGAATTTTAATAACTTGCTTCCAGCGATGTCTCCTTCTTGTTTATCAGTATTCGCTTCTATTAAAACAAATTCGTGATTGTTTTTTCCAGCGTCTTCTTTTATCTTTTCCAAATCAGTCTTCTTTACTTCGAACGCCTTTTTTTCCGGTTTTTTTAAAAAAGCTGCTGCCTCTTTCTTAAACTTTTCAAAAGTCTCGTAAGATAGTGCGGCTAGAGCGTTTCTGTGTTTAAACGTTGGGTCAATTAATATTATTGGGGAGGTTAACTTTGCTTCATTTATGTCCATCATAACGGCCTTTGCGCTCTTGTGGTGTTTTTCAATGTCTATGACTAACTTTTCCTTTACTTTAGACATGGCCCTGAGGAACTTAACAAAGGTTTTGTATTTGCATATCAATAATTCCAAAGCATAACCGGAAAAACCCCCGATATAAGATTCAGCCCCGTAACAATGATTGGCATAACAAAAAGCCTTTGCCAATCTTACTTGATCTAAATCAGGTTTTTTCATCTTTTTATTTATATATCTAACATGTGAAAAAGAAAGGTCTGTTATATTCTCAGCATCTTTCGGATTTTTAACTTTTTGAACAGGAACAATCTCAAAGAAGACATCATCCCTTATTTTAACCTTAAAATAATCTCTTGATCCATGGACTATTTCAAAGTCCTTTGCCCCCTCAATTATATCATGGCTGATTTTTGTAAGTTCTTCATCTTCATATTTTTTATCGTATCTGAGAAAAAGGTCTATATCATAATGGTCTTTCTTTATCATTGTGTTTTTTGCAAAACTCCCTCCAACAAACATCTCCGCACCAACCCCAAGGCCCTTTATCTTTTCTTCAATATCTCTTAAAAATTTTTTTAATTCTGTTTCTATGAACTCTACATCTTCCTTTGGAGGGCAAATTCCTTCAATAATCTCTTTAAGTAAAGAATTAATGCTTTGAGCCATTATTATCTTAAAGGAAATATGGCTTTTAATCTTTTCTAAACAATCCTACTCATCAGGATTGACAATTTCTTTTATATCTTTAAGACTCCTCTCCAGAGTTGAAGCCAAATCAATTATGTATTTTCCCTCTTCCAGCTTGTATATTAAAGGACGGTCTTTTCTAAAGAGGTTTACAATATCTAATTCAAATTTCCCTTCCCCAGTAACTCTTACAGACTCCAAATCTAGTATAACTGGGGCATTGGATTCGGTAATACCAGCTATCTCCCTTATGTCTTTTTCTATGGCAATCTTATCTTTGTCCGGAATTTCTATTGGTTCCTCCTTTACTTTAGCAAGTTGATCTTCCCTTATATAAAAGAAGAAATGACCTCCACAACTCTGACACCCTTCTATTAATTCCTTGCTAGCCATAGGAATAATCCGCGAGCACCTTACGCATTGGTGGGGAATTTTCTGTTACCTCCCGAAGATTCAATTATTTTTCCGCTTTTAACTCTATTTTCTTCAATAGTTAACCACTGTAGATTTGAAGGATCAAAGGTTTTTTTTATTTCTTTCCTATTGTCTAAATTAAATGAATGCAAGGGTTTGATATGATCGATTTCATATTTCTTTACACTTACTGGAAAAGGTTTGAGGCCTTTTATCACTTTACCCCAATTAATTCCATATTTCTTTGAGCCCATTATTTTTCCTGTTTTTGAATATTTAGTAAGTGCATGATTCAAAGATCTTCTTAACCTATTAATTATGGCGAATTTCATATCTGTTTTTCTTCTCATTCTTTCTTTTGTATTTATTCTGGATTTTATTTCTGGCCTTTTCCTATATTCTTTATCATACTCTCTAATTCTTTCCTTATATTTTGTTACTGCGAGAATTCTGATTTTTTCTTTAATATCTGGCCTTTTCCTGTAATTTTTTCTCCACTCCTTAAACCTTTTATTATTTTCAAGATTATCCATATACTTTTTGTTATATTCTCTTCTTGCTTCTCTTTTATTTGAATCTGAGAAATATTCTTTTAATAGGCAAGATCTACTACAAAATCTTTTACTCTTTAATTTAGCTTCTATCTCTTTCCCACAAGACTCACAACTTTTTATAAACATCTTAGTGAAAAGAAGGACCGGTTAATAAATTTAATGGTGTTCTCACATTAATTTCTCTTCCAAAACAATATCACATTTTATCTATTATTATTTGTACTAGTTCCACAATATCTTCTTTTTCCATATCTTTTTTACCTATAACACTAATCTTAACTAAAGTATTTTCATAAACAAACATTACAGAATAATATTCAACATTAAAATCAGATAAGTGATGCATGAAAACACTAGCAAACACTTATTTTTAAGGAATTACTTTGTCAAAAGCAACTCTATCTTTTTCGGATTATTTTTTATTTCCTTCCAACTGACCAAGCCTGGGCAGATGCAGAAATTATTTAGTTAATAATAGTTCAATCTTTTTCGGATTCTTTTTTATTTCTTTAACTATTGTTGCTGGCCCTATAATTGTTACCGCTCCTAAATCTCCCCCTGAAAGAGCGTTAGCCAATCCTTTTTTCATCCCGGCCCAAATTCCTCCGCTGTCTCCGTTTCCCGATATGACCGCTAACTCAATACCTTTGAATGTCTTAACATGACCTATCATTGCCATTGTGTCTCCTATTAAACGAGTCTCTTCTTCAGGCTTTAATCTCCCCTGAATAATTAATATGTAGTTTCCCAAAACAATTCCAAGAATTTTTCTTATTCTCTCATCTCCATTCAAATATCTTATTTCAGAATAAGGGAGAAACTGTATACTAAATCCCTTTATCTTTCCGAGATCTTTTTTACTCTTTTTTTTAGCCATTTTTAAGTCATGGTTTACCTAAAGATTTTCAAAATCTTTATTTTTCACCATCTTCCCATCATATATATCGTAAAATATATTTTTAAATGTTTATTTCACCTTTTTTGAAAGTTTAAATACAGACTCATAAAACTCTTCAAGATTCTTCCCTTGTTTTGCACTTATTCCAACAACATCATATTCTGGAAATGCAGCCTCAACCTTTTTTACGTCTGCCTTCCTTAAGTCTATTTTATTAGCAACTATTAGCACAGGTATCTTTCTTGCAACAAGGTTACCTATTATAGTTATATTAACCTGGTTATAAGGGTTCTCAGAAGCGTCCAAGACTATTACAACCACATCCATATCATCCAACCACTTAATACTCTCAACAACCCCCTGCGTTGCTTCTTTAGCCCTCTTCTTTGCTTCCTTTTTACCCATTTTATACTTAAGGAAATCCTCGTAATCTATTTTTGTGGCGATTCCAGGAGTGTCTATCATCTTAAAAATCATTTTTTTCCCTTTGTATTCTATCTCAACCTTCTCCTTAAACTGAACATTTCTTGTCTCGTGTGGAACTTTGCTCACATTTCCCAACTCTTCCCCAGTAAAATCCTTACATATTCTATTAGCTAAACTAGTCTTTCCAGCATTTGGAGGGCCGTAAAATCCCAGTTTTATATCCTTCTTTTGTTTAAACATGCTAGAAAATATCTTTTTAAAGAAATTTTTAAAAATCTTTATAGCCATAGTATAAAATTGAGAAGCAAGTTTATAAATATTTCACTACTAGAGGCTATATTCCTATAGTTTTCTCCGTCGTGGTCTTAGATTTCTCCCTTTTAATCTTGGGTGTACAGGCATGGGTGCTGCCCGGGG
>JAHIVR010000056.1 GCA_018816625.1 Nanobdellota archaeon
ATCCCTGAATATTTCCTGTTGTGTTGATTGCTACATAAGTTGAATTGTAAGTTGACAGCCACGAAGAATTAGAATTTATTATTGTGGTATTTAAAACTTCTCCGATTGAAGATAATGAAGAAATGTTTGAAACATAAGTTGCGTTATAAGTTTGATTCAAAGCATTAACATCTGTTATCTGCCAAGAACCTATTGAGACATTACTCCAATCAGTTGAGTTAATTGCTCCAGTAACATCTAAACCCCCAGTAATTCTTATAAAACCATCAACAATATTATCTATAATTTCCCCAAGGGCAAAAGTTATTTTTTGTCCGAGTGTCATATTTGCAGTCGTTTGGATGTAAGAATCTGAAATATTTGTGTCTGCTGAAATTAAAGAAATAGTAAAAATCAACATCAAACCATAGATAATTAATTTCCTCATTTTTTACCTCAATATAAATATGTATCCTTCTTTTTTAAACTTTTCCGAATGACCTTATTTAGCCAGGAGTTTGATTTCAATAAGTTTATTAGGACAATAACCATTAAAAGTAAAGGAATAACCCCTGCTTCCACTCTATTTATTTTATAATCCCCCCCTTCCCTTTCTATTTCAAATAAATAGTTTAACTTCTTTAGATTATTACAAGAAATGTTTTCCAAGATTATATCTGGAAAGGGTATATATCCTAAGAAAGAATCTTGTTTTATTTCACAATTCAATGAATTTTTATTAATAATCATTGTTGGATATTCTATCTTTGGAAGATTATCTGAATATCCTTTTGAAACACATAATTCATAGTTATTGTAATAATAATTTTCTATAATGCCCCTTGAGTAGTTTATTGAAAAGATTAGAGAGTAATCATATCCATTCTCAATAATTAGATAATATATCTCATTGCATATCTTTTCAGGGTTGATTGTCTTATTTATTAAATCAGAACACAAGTTTTCCCAATCTTCACGATAATATTCAACCATTGGTTCTCCAATCCCTAATTCGTTGCTGAGATTAGAATTTATTTGATTTTCCATTATTTCTTTATATACTTCTTCACATAATTTTACATTTGCAGAGATATTTCCAATTATAATTATGACTAAAATTCCTATTAATAAACCCCTTTTCATCTTATGATAAATTTCTTAATATCTTTCCTTCTGACATAACCAAATATTCCAAGACCAATAGAAGATATTAAAATAATTATTAATGTAAAAGAAAAATATATCGCTCTTATGCTAACCTTCTGGTAAACTACCTCCCCTGTTTCAGATGTGTAACTGATTGTTCCCTCTATTTTTTTTAAGGTGTATTGTGGGGGGAATGTAAGAATTTCATACTTAACAGTGGCTGTTGTATCATCTTTCTCAACTGAAAGACCTAATTCTCCTTCAACTAATTGAACATCCTTTAAAGGTTCTGCTGACTGAACCATGAACTCAAATATAGAGTCTTTGGAGGTTATTATGAAAAAGGGTGTTAATGATGGGGGAGATATTTTGAAAGGGGGTTTTTCAAAGATTATCACAAATCTGTCTAAATCATATTTGTCTGCGTCCTTTTTTGAGACTTCAACATTCTCTATTTCTTGATTATTATAAGCATTTATCCATAAATCCAGTTCTGTTTCATCTAATTTAATCCCTTGTTCACCTAAATTTGCTATTAATCCATCTTGTTCTGTGATGGAACATGGGGGTTTTGATAAAGAGAAAAAAGGTTTTTCTTTCTCACAAAAATCATTTATTCTTGAGTAAATAATTGCTCGGTGTAGGTTTGAGGATAATATTGTTGATTCGTTTGGTTTAATTAGAGCTATTACTGGGACATAATTCTCGGAAACACCACCCCCTCCACCAACAGATAATAATGTTGCAGAAGTTGTGAATGATTTTGTTGTTGAATTCTCATTTGTTGCTTTATCAGTTGCATAAGTTGTAAGGTTATATTGTCCATAAGCAGTTGTGGTGGCAGAAGTTTCTGAATTGCAATTAAATGAAATATTATTGCTTAATCCGTCTATACTCCCCAATGAATTATAAATTGAATACTTGCAGGTTGTTGTTAAAAGATATTTATCCTGGACAGTTGTATTAAACTTAAATGTTTGGCTTCCTGTGGTTGTTGTTATATAATCTATTGTTCCGTTTGGCTTTGTCAAGTCAACAACATAAGTCTGATTATTCAATCCCCATCCCATTGTTCCTAAGTTGTCTGTGCAGTTTACATTCCATAAAAATTCAATTTCTGAAAGATTAACTATAAAACTATTTGTTGTAGTTGTTGAAACTGATGTGTCTGTCTGGTTTATTTCCCAAGTTCCTGAATGATTATGATAAAGAGAACAGGAAGAAATTGAATCTGCATTTGTTGAAATTGTGAAGTTGAAGTAATGATTATTTAGATAATTTCTATGAGAATCATTAATTGGTGAAAGTGAAATTGCTGGAGATTCTGTTCTTATTCCAAATGTTACTGATGCTGATTGGGTGTTTGCTAAAAAATCTTTTGCAAATAAATATAGAGTGTAATCAATGTCTCCTCCTGGAAGTTTGAATGTTGTGTTCTGGCAAGTAGATAATGTTGTTGTTGAAATTATAACATCACTTGAAGAATTTAAAACATAATACCAGCATTC
>JAHIVR010000057.1 GCA_018816625.1 Nanobdellota archaeon
TCTTCAATCAATTGTGCAAAACTTAAATTTCTTCCATCAGCTAAAGCAATTTGAGTATCTTTTGTAAAACATCCAAAATTTCCTTGACCAAAAATCAAAGGGTATCTTAATGAAAAATCCTGAGCCATACGAACAAGAGCATCATAAACCGCAGAATCCCCATGGGGATGATACTTACCCATTGTATCCCCAACAACTCTTGCAGATTTCTTAGTCTGAGTACCTGGCTTTAAACCCATTTGATTCATTGCATATAAAATCCTTCTTTGCACTGGCTTTAACCCATCTTCAATTGCAGGAATAGCCCTACTCACAATAACAGACATAGCATAATCCAAATATGATTTTTTCATTTCTCCAGATATCTCTGTGTCATAAACTCCTTTTTCAGTCTGTTTCATTTCTTCTGGATTATCTGCTGGTGTCATTTTCTGTTATCAAGACAAATACTTGATTTTCTTACCTCCTTTTCATATTTTGTACAATAAATGGGATTCTCTGTCATACAGCTAGGGACATTACCAGAGGGTTTTGCATATTCGCATCTTAAATCGCAAAATTTGAATTCTAATCTTTGTTTACTCATCTTCTGTTCCATTTTCTTCTTCTCCTTCTTCCTTACTTTCTTCAACATCTTCATCATAGTGTATTAAAAGCTCATTTTCACTATCAATCTCAAACTCAAGAGATTTTTTTGTTTTTTTCAACTCGTTAAGTTTACTAATAAGTTCATCGATATCTTCTCCATCTAAAGCAAACTCCCATACCTCAACTTCAGACAGTTCTTCTTTAGCTTGGCCACGCTTGGACGGACTTTCTTCTTCAACCTGACCACGCTTGGACAGGTTTTCTTCTTTGTTTTCTTCTGTCATTTTATGTCACCCCCTCCCCCTTCTCATCTAGATATTTCATGAACTCTTCTTCGGTAAGCTCTTTCTCTTCTACATCTCTCCCAACCCACTTACACTTTCTGCACTCCCAGTTATTTGCACTCTTCCCTTCTTCTCCAACAAGCTTAACCCCAACATCATCACTTCCACACTTTGGACACTCCCTTATTCTAAAAGTCTTTCCTTCTTTCTTCTCTTCAGCCTGGCCACGCTTGGACGGGCTTTCTTCTTTCTTCTCTTCAGCCTGGCCACGCTTGGACGAGTCGGTCAAAGGCTCTGCCTTTTGTCTGGCTTTATTATCCTCCGCTGGGAAGTCATAACCCTCTTTTATCCAATCCGGAGTACTTAGTTTTGATTTTTTTGCCATCTTAAAAGTATTCCTCCATTATTTCTTTAGGAACATCCCCACTTAACTGCCCCTCTTCCCTATAACTATCTGCATCATCATGATGTGTTGATATTTCAATTATAACCGCATTATCAATTCCTGTAAATCTGTGAAGCACGTTCGGAGGTATTCTAACAACATCTCCCTTCTTCATTATCCATTTCTTCTCTCCTACTTCCATTAAGAGTTTTCCTTCATCAATATAAAATGTTTCATCCTTATTTTTATGTTTATGTAAGCTAACCCTCTTACCTTTATTAAGAATTAATTTCTTTCCACAATATAAGGGAGTATTAGCCAGCCATATCTCTTCCCCCCATTCTTTTTTCACTCTTCTAACTTCCATATTTCCTCCCCTTCATTCCAATAATATAAATTTCCTCCACACTCATAAACAGAACATGATAAAACAGGATAAGTAACCGCTCCTCCCTCTCCAGTTAAAGGATTTCCTTTTTTCTGACAAAGATTTCTTTCTTCATTATACCCAAAACCAACCCAACGACATAATTTTCTTTCTTTTTCTATACAAACACAATTCTGTTTAAGCCAATCTTCACTTTTACCTTCAACACTCTCTCCACCCTGGACAACTCCTCCCGTAATTCCTTTTCCTGTAATAAAAAAGCTTATGGCTAAAACTAAAAATCCTGCAATAACCCCGGCGATTATCTTATTTTCCATTTTATACATCCAGATTGGACTCTAACTCGTCCACGCTTGGGAGAGTCGGCTTAAACATCCAGATTAGCCTCCGCTGCATTTTCTTGTATAAACTCCTTCCGTGCTTGAACATCATCTCCCATTAACATACTAAAAACCCTATCAGCTTCAATAGCATCATCTATAAATATTTTTTTAATTTTCCTTGTTTTAGGATTCATTGTAGTTTCCCATAATTGAGAAGCACTCATCTCTCCCAATCCTTTAAACCTTGTAATATTCACACCCCCAAATTTTTCTGTAAGTCTTTTAAGCTCCTTATCTGAATAAACATAATGATCTTTTTTCTTCCTAACTCTATACAAAGGAGGCATAGCAGAAAAAACATTCCCATTTTTAATTAAATCAGGCATAAATCTAAAAAAGAAAGTTAAAAGAAGTGTCTTAATATGTTCACCATCAACATCTGCATCACACATAATAATAATTTTTCCATACCTTAATTTATTTATATCAAATTGTTCTCCAACACCAGTTCCAATTGCAGTTATCATGTTAGTTATTTCTTCACTCGAAAGAGCTTTTGAAGGGTTTGCTTTTTCAACATTAAGAATTTTACCTTTTAAAGGTAAAATGGCTTGAATATTTCTATCCCTTCCCATTTTTGATGAACCAGCTGCACTTTCTCCCTCCACTAAATACAATTCAGTGTCTTCTGATTTTTTCTTACTGCAATCAGCTAATTTTCCAGGCAAACCTCCAAGTGAAAACGCAGATTTTCTTCTAACTAAATCTTTTGCCTTTTTAGCAGCCAACCTAGCTTTAGCAGAATCTAAAACCTTACTCACTATTTTTTTAACAACAGAAGGATTTTCCTCAAAAAATTCTGTCAGTGCAGTTGTTACAATAGAATCAATTAATCCCTTAATTTCTGAATTACCAAGCTTAGTTTTTGTCTGTCCTTCAAATTGAGGATTAGCAATTTTAATACTCACAATTGCAGTTATTCCCTCTCTTGTATCTTCTCCAGAAATAACAGCACTTTTTCCATTTCCAGTTCTTTTTAAATAATCATTAA
>JAHIVR010000058.1 GCA_018816625.1 Nanobdellota archaeon
AGGTGGGATTTTGTTCATAATTTATCAGATCAGTGGAATTTAGATAATGGTATATATACCAAGCCTATGGGTAGGATAAGACACCATATAGATTTTGATAAATTTAATAATAACCCTGATAATATTAGAAGGATGCATTGGAAAGAACATTGGCAGGCCCATTATAATTTTACTTCTCAGAAGCATAAAAATGATGAAGAATATAGAAAAAAATTAGCAGAAGGAAGAAATAAGTTCTGGAGCAATAAAAAAAATAGAGAACTTTATTCCAAGAGAATGACTGAAAGAAATTTAAGAAACTGGAAAAAGAAAGATTATCAACAGAAAATGAGAATAACTTTGAGTGAAGTCAATACGAGGTATTTGAAAGATCATCCAGAGATTATTGAAGTTATTAAGAAGAGATCATCAGTAACTATGAAAAGATTATGGAAAGATTCTAAATATAAGAAATTATTCAATGAGAAGATTGTTGCGAGTAATAAAACAAGAGAAACAAATTTGACTGGAAAAAGAAAATTTATCAATATATGTTCTTATCTTCTAAGTAATGGATTACAAATAAATGAAAAAAATTACGAAAGAATAAGAAAAGATGTATTTGGAATAAAAAGTTTTACATCTTGGTATCTTGGGATTAATAAATATTTTGAGGGAAATAAAAATTTGGTTTTGTGTGAACTAAATTCAAATCACAAAGTTGTAAAAATAGAATTTTTAAACCAGCATGAAGATGTTTATGATTTGACTATAGATAAAACTCATAATTTTGCCTTAGCTTCTGGAGTGTTTGTTCATAATTCCCAAGACGGAGATCCTCCTGCTGCGCAAAGATATACTGAGGCTAGAATGATGCCCCTTGCTGTAGAGTTGTTACAAGATTTAGATAAGGATACCGTGAAGTTTATTCCTAATTATGATGGTTCTACAAAAGAACCTGAATTGCTTCCAGGGAAACTCCCCGCTTTAATGTTGAATGGAGCGACAGGAATTGCGGTAGGGATGGCTACAAATATCCCTCCACATAATTTAACAGAGGTTTGTGATGCGATACTTGCTTACATAAAGAATAATGATATTTCAATAGACGAGCTCTGTAATATTGTTACTGGTCCTGATTTCCCTACTGGCGGATCAGTACAAGGAGATATGTCTGAATTATATAAGACCGGTAGAGGAAGAATGGTTATGAGAGGGAAAGTAACAACAGAGTGCCTGTCCAAGCGCGGTCAGGCTAAAGAAGCAGTTGTCATAACAGAAATTCCTTATATGCTCAATAAAACAACTCTGGTTACCCAGATAGCAGATCTTGTTCAGAAGAAAAAGATAAAAGATATTTCTGATTTAAGGGACGAGTCTTCTAAAGGTAAAATAAGAATTGTTCTTGAGTTAAGGAAGGGAGCAAATTCTAAATTTATAATTAACTCTCTTTACAAATATACCAGGTTACAAGATAGTTTTAATGTTAATTTCTTAGCCTTGGTCAATGGACAGCCCAAGATTCTTACTTTGAGAGATGTTGTTGAAGAGTATGTTAAACATAGGAAATTAATGGTTACTAATAGGACTAAGTTTGAATTGAAGAAGGCTAAAGAGAGACAAGAGATTGTCGAGGGTTTGTTAATTGCCTTAAAGAATATTGATGATGTTATTTCTACTATTAAGAAATCAGCAAATTCAACAGAGGCTCTTGAAGGTCTTGTTAAAAAATTTAGTCTAACAAGAAAACAAGCCCAGGCTGTTTTGGAAACTAAACTTCAGCAGTTGACAAGCTTGGAGAGGGACAAGTTGAAGAAAGAATCCGAAGAATTAAAAGAAAAGATAGCTGAATTTGAAAAAATACTCGGAGATATTAAGGAGGTTTTGAAGGTTATTTCCAAGGAGCTTTCAGAATTGAAGAATAAATATGGAGATAATAGAAAGACGCAGATACTACAAAGAATTTCAGAGATAAAAGAAAAGGATTTGGTTCAGGATAAAGATATTGTTGTTACAATTACTGATAAGAGTTATTGTAAGAGAATGGATGTAAAGACCTATAAAGAGCAGAGAAGGGGTGGAAGAGGAGTTGTGGGCAGTGGTCTTGCAACCGGAGATTTTGTTAAGCAGTTAATAACTTGCTCTACTCATGATTATTTAATGTTCTTTACAACAAGAGGAAGAGTTTTATGGCTTAAGGCTTACGATGTTCCTGAAGCCGAGAGATATAGTAAGGGAAAGGCGATTGTCAACATGCTAAACTTAAGCAATGAAGACGTTACTAGAGTAATATCGGTTAAGAATTTTGAGGATAATCTTATAATGGCAACAAAAAAGGGTTTTGTAAAGAAAATTTCTTTGAGTCACTTTTCAAAACCAAGGGCTTCTGGAGTAAGGGCAATAAATCTTCCTAATGATAATAGTGATAGGTTGATTGGAGTTGAGGTTGTTAAGAAGGGACAAGAGGTGTTAATGGCTACTCAACAAGGTAAGGCTATAAGATTTAATGAGTCTGAAGTTAGAGGGATGGGTAGGGCTAGTTACGGGGTTACCGGAATTAAAATGGATAGATTGAGCTCGTCCAAGCTTGGCCAAGCTGGAGAAGATATTG
>JAHIVR010000059.1 GCA_018816625.1 Nanobdellota archaeon
AATAATCACATTTTGGAAACATTTGCCAACCAAACATTTTTGGTATTCTATATTGAAATCTAGGAGACATCGCAACTGTCATCGGAGGAAAATTTTTATCAGTCCATCTATAAAAAATAACCTTTAGACCTTCTGGCAGTTCTTGTTCTACGGAATCAACACTTTCATCAAAGCTATCTAAATTCGCTGTCAAGATTGCTATTAATTTCATATTCTTTCCTTACTGCTTAACAAACATCCAAGAACGACTTCCTTCCCTTGTCTCTCCTGGAATTATAGCATCTGAACCAAGAACAAACCAAGTTTTTATATTGTTTTCTTTTGTGTACTTTAAGATTGCATCTTTAACGTTCCATCTTACTCTTGGTATTCTTGTCCAGTCGTGTCCAGCAACTATTCCGCCAGATTTTACTTTTTTACTCCATTCCGTTATATCCTGAGTAACAAATGGATCTTCATGGTTGGCGTCAATATATACGATACAAAGAGAATTGTCCTCAAACTTTTTTACGGCATCCATACTCCATTCTCTTATAAACTCGTAGTTAGGAATTGAAGAGAGTCTTTCTACTGCCTCTTTCTCAAGTTTATCAAAAGTGGATTGTTTCGCATAGTCTCTATAACCAGAGTACGGTAACCAAGGATCTACACCGCTTAATTTCATTTGCGGATTTTTTTGACATAAAATCTGTGAATATTTTCCAGCAGCAACTCCAACTTCCACCCCCCTTTTGAATCCCAATTCGTGTATCCAGTCAGCTAAATCCTCTCTCCCTACGTTGGGAATCCTAATTGGCATCTCTCCACTAACGTCTAATTTGAATTTGTCTATAATAAACTTTAATGTATCCATTTTCTTTAAATTATTTTTTGACAAACCACCAACAAGGAGGTCTATTGTCTTTGTTCTCATCTTTAGTCCACTCCGTTAAATGTAATTCTAAGTTATTATTTTTAACATACTCATCAACGGCATTGATAACTCCTCTGTTATGAGTATTCGGAAATTCGTAATAATCGTGGCCTGAAACTATTCCACCAACTCTTACCTTTTTTGCCCACGCATCTATATCTTTTTTAACATTATCATAATCATGCGCCGCATCTATAAAGACGAAGTCTAATGATTCGTCTTTAACCTCTTTTGAAGCTTCAACGCTATCTTTATATGCTATAGTCGCTTTTCCATAAGCATATAGTACCTTCTTAGCCGTAGTATATAATTTCTGGTGCCTGGAATCTTCCCAATTATCTACGCACAATAAAGTCAATTCTGGAATATTATCTAGCAAAACCTTTGAATAATATCCCTCGTATACTCCAACCTCTACTCCTGTAGTAAAACCAAGACTCGCAAAGTACTTCGCTAATTCAATTCTATCTTTGGGATTTTTCATGTTTTCATTATTGTTATCTATTAAACCTGCTTTTTTAAATTGCTCACGCCAGTCGTCAGGCCACCCAGGAAGAGGCCAAAACTTTTCAATTAACCATTCAAAATCATGTATTCTTTTATCCCATCTATTATTTAACCAGAAATCATTACAAAACGCTCTTCCTTTTTGGACAGATTCTCCGTGCTTTTTATATTGATCATTGGAAAATCCATAGTTTTTACCATATTTCGAACCTTTATGTAAATGTAAATATTTCACTTTTTTATTTACAACTACTCTTCCACCACTCAACCAAGCCCGAAATGTCACTTCTTGCGCTTCTTGTGCAAAATGACCATAATTTTCGTCATCCAAGGGACCAATAATTTTATCCCAGTACTTTCTGGTAAGAAAATAGCAACTGCCTTGTCCTGTTAAAACATCATCTATCAAAATATCTTTTCTATCAATTCCTCGTTGTCTATCTTCTATTCCATGCAATCCCATTCCCCTACTACTTTCTTTACGCAAAGGATAGTCAATAAACATATAATCTATATCTGTTCTTCCATCTTCAATCGCTTCCCATTTTTCTGGGTCCAATCTTCCTCTACGAGGAATAACTACCCAATTGTCTTCACAGTCCTCTTTCAACACCTTGTCATAGCCTTGGCTTATCGCACAGTGCCCATCGAGCACCATAATATACTCGCCTTTAGACACAGACACTCCAGCATTAATACTAGCTCTCATTCCAAGGGAATTTTGGATCGTTCCGTGATGAATAACTACAATGTTTTCTTTTTCCCAATTAAAGTCTTTGTTCCAAGCACCGTCCATCACCACGACCACTTCGATCAAACCTTCCGCTTTAGACAATAAATCATCTACAGTTTTCTGTAAAAATTGTTCGTTCCTGTCAGGAATTATTACACTCAATAGTCCTTTAGTCATTTTGATTATTCTTAACCCAATTATAAAAGTCTTTGATTCCATCTTTGAATTTGATTTTAGGTTCCCATCCCAATAATCTCTTTGCCTTTTCTGTACTAACGTCTTGATCCATAAAATCATCTTTTCTTTTTAGAGTATATC
>JAHIVR010000060.1 GCA_018816625.1 Nanobdellota archaeon
ATTCTTGAGATAAAAAACCAAATCCAAGAGATGAAGGGGGTTTTGGAGAGAATGAAAAGATTTTTAGAAACTGCTTCAGAAGAATTTTCAAAATTTGCAAAAAAAGAAGACCTTGATATTTTAGTAAAACAAGCAAAAATGTTTCAACCCTTCGAATTTGTAACAAAATCAGACTTAGAAAAATTAAAAAGGGGCTAATACTTAATAAGAGATATGGGTGTCTTAGAGGAAGTAACAGGAATGAAGGCACAAGGAATATCAGATACTCAGATAATCCAAATACTACAAGAGGAAGGAATTCCTCCAAAGGAAATAAATGACGCAATGGCACAATCACAAATAAAAAATGCTGTTTCTAATCAAGGAACACAAGACATGCAACAGTCAATAATGAGCCAGGAACCAACTCCAATGGAATCTTACGAGGAAGAGAGGGAGCCGGATCAAATGATGCAAGCACAACAAGGCTACGCCCCCCAAGAAGAAGGAATGATGGATTACAACCAAGGATACACTCAAGAAGCCTATCCTCAAGAAGCCTATCCTCAACAGTATCCTGCATCAGAGGGCCAAGATTACGGGGCTTCTTACGGATATGATTACGGGGGAGGATATGCGGGAGGAACGGACACCGGAACACTAATAGAAATTGCCGAGCAAATATTCTCAGAAAAAATAAGGAAAATACAAAATCAGTTGGATTCCCTGAACGAATTTAAAAGTTTAACTCAAACAAGAATGATAACTATGGAAGGGAGATTGAAAAGAATGGAAACCATGATAGATCAGTTACAATTGTCAATTCTAGATAAAGTTGGTTCTTACGGACAAAATCTTTCTTCAATAAAAAAAGAGATGACTATGATGCAAGACTCTTTTGGAAAGATGATTAATAAGGCAACAGCACACAGCGAACCAATAAATACAGCTAAAAAAAGAAGATAAAATTAATCGTCTTTCGAGAATCCCAGGGCCTCATAAATACTTCCTGGTTTATCGCTTTTCTTCCCTCCAGAAAAGACTATTGCTACAACAAATGCTACAACAATTATCCCCAATACAATATTATGCCAGTCCTCAGCCCACAACTTCCCAGTACTCCATCCAAGAGCCTCTCCCGAATTAATCAACACCACCGCAGCTATAATAACTCCAACTGCAAAAAGCCCCCACATCAATCCCTTGGACTTCTTATCTATAAAAATACCTGTCATTATCAACAATACTAGAATTATGGACAAAGCCACACCAAGCCTTGGAAAGACTTCTGCAAAGAACACAGAAACAAATTCGAACTGTAATGCCATCAATCCAACAACCAAAGAAATAATAGAAGTTATTGCCCTATTATCTTTAAACAATTGAATTCTGCTTAAAATACCGAATATAAGTGCAAAAATTAATAGAAAGGGAAGAAGATAATCGAAAACACCCGATTGTTCCCAAGTCGCTAAAACACTTCCAATACCACCACTTCTAGCGCCCAAAAGATCCATAAAAATTATGCTCTCAATCATGTTCTATTTAATAATTCCTCTTTTAAATATGTTTCGAAAAAGTTATCCGCCCACAAACTCCAACTCCTTAAGAGAGACCGAGGAAGTTGGATTCTTAAGATAATCATCAATCTGAGTTTTTGACAATCCCTTTATTCTAAGTCTTCTTCCAGAACTAGAAGAATACCTAAATGCATAAGATAAACTTAGCCCAGCACCCTCTCTAAAATTCTTCCCTTTTAAATCAAGAGTTTTGGCTAGATTAAAAAATGCCTCTCCAGCTCTCCTCTCCCAATTAACATCACTATTCCTCTCTCTCAGCTCCGGAATCACCCCACTAACCACTTTATCTAAACAACTAACTAAAGAAACAGCATCCCCATTACTAGCGGCAATCTCTGCAAAAGCATAATGGGTTCTCCATCCAAAAAAACTAAACTGTTCAAACATATTAATCAAGATAAAAAAACAATATTCATAAGTATTTGTGTTTAAAAAAGATGTCTTCTAAATTCAACAATCAAACCAATTCGTATTAGTAAATAAGACATCTATCATTGGGGCTGCTACAACCCCTATCACATAAATCCCAACAAGACTCCACACTCCCACAAGTGGTTGAATGAACATTCCCACTTGAATGTATGCAGTACTAATACCAAGAAATTGGCTCTGGTTGTTGATAATTGCCCCACCAAGCCTTTGGCGTTTCACCAAAACTAAAAGCACTAACCCCGCTCAAACCAAATACCAAAAAGAATAATAAAACCACAACAATTTTCTTCATTTTTACTCCTTAGTTAATTAACCCATAATGAAACTATTTCTTTGCCTTTCCAATTGCGAGAGCCAAAGCAGCAGCAATCACGACAATAAAGATTACATTGGTCCAAAAATCACTACTCCAATCACTCTTAAACACGGTATCTATTACTGTATCCCACACTCCGGTAATTAAGAAAAGAGCAACAACAACAGCCAAGATTATAACTATCCCAATTGCCCACTTAAGTCCCTTGCTATCACCCATGCTAATCCCCCCACCAGTAGCAAAACTCCAAAGAATCAATACAACAAACATCGCCACTATAGCAACAATCAAGAAGAGAATCAAATTCTCTACGATTATCTTAGGCTCTATTGCAGCAACGAAAATTAAACCAATAACAAATGCGGTAAGAGCATTAATCTGTTTTTTATCCTCTCCAAAAATCTTAGTTTTTTCAAGAACAGCAAAAACTATAAAAAAAACGAGCAAAAATGGGTAAAGAAAACCTGTTAAAACCTCGTGTTGTAAAATATTCTCAGCCATATTATATCAAGTCTTCTGGCACTTCTTCTATTGAAGATTCGGAACTAGGAAGTGCAGTTTTATTTATGATAAAAATATCACTAATTGCTTTCACAAACTGGTGGGGTATGATTACCCCTCTGGCACCACCAATAAGGGAAACTATACTTCCTCCAACCTTTATTCTCCAACCATCAACCTTATTCTCATGTAAATTGGCTTCTTCAATCTCTCCAAAGTAATCCCCAGAATCAGTATACACCTTACTTCCAATAACCTCACTAATTTTTCTTATCCTCATGCCAAGAGACATCATCTTTTATTTAAATACTTTTCCGTAATTCATTATATTGTATCTTATAACAAACTTTATAAAAAATTCAAACCTCAATATCCCATGTTCAAAGCAACCGAAATATCCTCCATCTTCCTTATAGGACTAATACTAGCACTAACTATTAGTTTGCTTACAAGCCTGGATTCTTTCCTTTACGCCCTTCTGGCAATACTGATAGTTATTCTAGCAAACATCTTCTTAAAAAAAATCACGGCTTATTATTTAGAATCAGAGATAGAAATGAAAATATGGGGAATAAAAAGATACGGGAAAAAAGCCCACTGGCACCTTAGAAAAGAATTTCCTGCTGGAGCTTTCTTCCCAATAATAATAACCGCTTTAACGATGGGTTATGTTTACTGGATGGCAAATTTTATATTTGAAGTAAAACCAAAAGTTTACAGAGCTGCAAAAAGATGGGGACTTTATGCTTTCTCAGAAATGACAGAATGGCACATTGCGCTTATAGCCGCATCCGGAATAGCAATAAACCTTGTACTTGCTGTTGTTGGATATCTGGCTGGTTTCCCGGACTTTGCTAGATTCAACATATATTATGCAGCATTCAACATGCTTCCCTTCTCAGATTTGGATGGAAACAAAATACTATTCGGAAGCATTATAATGTGGAGCTTCTTAGCAATAATTACCTTAATTGCTTTAGGATATGCCTTCCTATTAATATAAAATCCTCTTTAAGATAATTAATCTTTTATTCTCTTTTTATTTATCTTTTTAGAAATATAAGCAAAGATAACAGAACAGGCAAGGAAAAAAGAGAGAGCAAACATCCTAAAAAAAGAATCCAAAATAGGTTTATTCAAAACAAAAATATTTTTGAGAACTGCTGCTAAAAGTACAAAAGGATTCAATTCAATAAAGAACCTTATTCCTGGTGCAATAAGGGGTATCGGAATCAACAGTTCAGAAACAACAAAAAAGAGCATCACTAAGAATATCGAAAGCAACATAGAAAGGCTCTGGGATCTAATAAGATATCCGATTCCCATTCCCATAAAAATAAACAAAGAACAAGTTACCAAAATTACTGCCGCAAATGAGGAAAGAGTAGAAAGAGGGACTCCTATCCATAAAAAACCCACCATAAACAACACTATTGCTTGTATGAAAATAAAAAACAAATTCACTAAATAATCAGCAGTCAAAAAACTAACATCTTTAGCAGGGGAAATTAATTCTCTAAAATAACTTGCTTTGTTTGTCTTTCTGAGAACAAAAAGATTAGAAAGAATTATTGAAGTAAAGGTCATAATAATCGCCACTAAAAGAGGAAAAGCGAATAAAACCGGATCTCTTGATATTGCTTCATTTTCTTTAAACTCTAAGGAAAGGGTTTTGGTATCCAAAACATCGTTGAAACCCTCAATCTCTTGGGTTACTTCATCAAGTTTTACAATATAACTCGAAACTTTTTGTTTACTCTCTCTTGTTTTATCAATGGCAAGACCCAAATCATTATCTGTATTGATAAGAGCCGTATTAATAGAATCTAATTTTGGAATTATAGAACCTAAAAGATCTATGGCGGTTATTAAATCGTCTGTATTTTGGAAACTCTGGATATCATCAAGAGCCTCATTAATCTGATTTAAATCAGTTAAAATAGAATCCAAAACAGATGCCGAATAGGAATATCCTGCGGCATCTAAATTCAAAGAAAGAAATGACTTCAACGCACTTATATCATTCTCAATCTGTTGTCTCCTATTATTGAAATAAGAAATATTATTATCTAAATTTTGTTTGTTCCTAATAAGATCCTGTCTCATAATGTAAAAATCAGGTTCCATTGCCTTTAAAGGAACATAAACGGTGTCAAAATCCTGCTTAACTCTCCTTAGTTCTTCTCTCTTTTGTGTTAAAAGAGTCTCTTGTTCTTGTAAATCTACTTCAGTGTTAACTAACTCTCTCCTGGCATCTGCTAGGGCCATAGAATATAAAATAACTTTGGCAGACAGCTCATCGGAGGTTTGCTCTATAAAACTCGTCTGGCTTCCCAAAACTTGCTCCAAAACCAACTGCTTAGCATAATACTCTACCAATCTCCTACTGGTGTCAAGATAAACATCAACCACATAAAAGTTTTCTGAATCTTTTACATGTAAACAAGCCCCGATTGCGGAAGAAGAAACATCATTCAAACAACTCTCTAAGGAGACGTAACAAATAGTTCTTCCAAAACCAACATACAAATCAAAAGGAGGGACATATTTTCCTTTAGAATCACAAGCAAATCCAGCCTCGTCATAAGCCCCTATGTAAATATTTTTTGTATCAAATGAATTTAACATCCCTCCAGCAACAAGAATTAAAACTGTCGGACAGACTATTAAAACAAAAAAATAACTCCAATCCCTAGAGATAGTTTTTAGATTTTTATTAAAAATACTACTTACTGCCATTTCCAAGGATATTCTGAAAAATTTCAGAAAAAGATTTATTTTTATAATTTTCTTTATATTGTTTTAAAGTTCCTATTGCAGCAATTTTCCCTCTATCTAAAATGCCTATCCTGTCACAATTACTCTCTATCTCA
>JAHIVR010000061.1 GCA_018816625.1 Nanobdellota archaeon
ACAATACAAGGGTGGAGTAACACCTGTTTTTGATTTTAAAGAGTATGCAGGAAAACATGGTGTTCCTGTAACAACTCCAACAGAACCACAACAGACTTATATTGATTTACCAACAACAAAAACAAAAAAACAAATAAGAGAAAGTGAGTTTTTAGGCGAAATGTATGGTGGTGGAAGTTTAGGCGAAATGTATGGTGGTGGAAGAAGTTGGATTGGAGAAAAAATAAGTAATGTTATTGATTTGGGTGCAATGTTTGGTGGTAAAAGAGATACATCATTTGAAGAAGCATTTTCAATGAAACAATTTCCAAGTTTAATAAGTGGGAAAGGAACAATGATAAGTGTTCCAACACCAGATGTTGAATTAACAGAAGGTGCTTTGTATACAAGATTAGCTATTGGTGAAGAAATTGGTGCTGGTATTGCATTTGAAACAGACATTACAAGAAAAAGAGAAGAAATTATTGAAAGAATATCTCCTGATGGAATAACAGAAGCAGAAGCTATTGCAGGAACATCAGAACTTAAATCATATTTTGAAACACAATCAAAAAGATATGAAAGAGATATTGGAAGAAGAGCAGAAGCAAGAGAACAACTTATTTTTGAAACAAGACATCCTTATGAATTTAAAGCACAAAAATATGTTCCAGAGATTAAATTTTTTGAAGAATTTAAACCTTATGAAACTGAGAAAAAGATTTGGAGTAGTTTTAAAAAAAGTGATTTAACTACTTTTGGAATAGATGGTGCTACTTTTAGAAAATATGGAACAATGGGAATTGTTGGAGGGATTAGTCTTGGTAAAGGATTTTATGAGGGATTTAAAGAAAAACCACTAAAAACTGTTGGTTCATTGGGAATTGGTGCAGGACTTACTATTGCTACAGCTGGATTAGGAACTGTTGCAGTTAGTGGAGGGTATATCGGAGCAACTACTCTCGGAACTGCTGGAAGAATTGTTGGTGGAACAGCTTTAACTGCCTATGGTGTTTCTGCTGGTGCAAGAATTGCAATGACACCTGGAAAATATGAAAAATTTGAAATGGGTGGTAAGATAATTTCAACAGAAGCACTTCCATTTGCATTAGGAGCAAAAGTAGGAGGTTATGGAATGAGAAGATATATAGCTTATTCTGAATTAAGAGGTTATACAAGTCAACTTTCAAAAGACCAGCAAAAATTATTTAAGGCACAATTAAAAGAAGCAAAACAATTTTATAGAATTGAACCAACAGTTAAAGAATTGGATTTATCAAGATTAAGTTTATTAGAGGGACAGCCAGGAGCACAAAAAGCATTAATTGATTATTTTGGTGGAAGAAAACAATTAATCGTTGGTGGAAGTATTGCACAGCAAACACAGCTTTATGGAGTTAAAACAAAAAGACCAGGAGATATTGATATTTATGTTAAAAGATTTTTAGGTGAAGGAATGGCAAGTCAGAAGTATGCAAGAGAAGCAGCAGATATACTTGGTGGCTATGGAATAAAAGGAATAAAAGCTCAAAAAGGGAAACTAACAATCGGTGGAAAAAAGTTAATTGAATTTCATCCTTATAAAAGTTATTTAAGATTTAATATTGAACAAGTTGCACCATGGTATAGGGGTGCTGGAAGTGGGATAACAAAAACTCCTTCAGGAATTAAAGTATTAAGATTACCTGTTCAATGGCAAAGAAAATTAGTTGGTGGATATTTAGAACCATTTATGACAGGAAAGCATAGATTAAAAGATATTCCTGCAGCAATGGCTATTAGAAAGAGTTTGTTTAGAACAGAAGCAATAAAAACTACAAGAGGTATTCCAAAAATAGAATATGTTGGTAAAGAAAGTTTGGGTAAATATGTTTTTGGAGAAACAGAAATTGGTATGAGGTTTGGAAAATTTAAACCATTAAAAATAAAAATTGCTGAACATTTAAAAGGTTTGCCGAAATTAAAGCAAGAAATTATTTTGCATGAAAAAGTTCATGCTTTACATCCAGAATTTACTGAAAAACAAGTTAGAGTAATTTCTGGAGAAAGAGAGTGGGAAATAGCTTTAGGAACAAGAAAAATTAAAAAAATGGCAGAATCTGACTTATTTAAAGGGAGAGATTATTATTCTTACAAACCATCAAAAGATTTTGGTTATTATCTTCCAACTAAACAACCAAGTTATTTTGGATATAAACCATCAAAACCAATCATAAAAACCCCTCCATATCAATTAAAAGTTCCACCAACAATAATCTTTCCACCAAAAAAAACTCCATCAAAATATAAACCATACAAGCCTTATATTACCTTCCCACCATATACTCCACATATTCCACCTGGAATATTTATATTTGAAGAACCATTTGAACCATTTGTTCCAATTAAACCAACTAAAAAGAAAAAGACACCCAAAACAGTAAGTGGTGGTTTAAAACAACCATTTGGGGATATTAAAGATTGGGGTATTCGGAGAAAATTATTTCGTACTCCAAGTTATGGACAGATTTTAAGATTAGGATTAAACTTACCAACATTAAAACAAGCATTGCCAAAAGGACTTGAACAGACAGGAATTTCGCCCAGAGCCTGGATAAAACCTCAAAAAATGATTCCTCCTTTGGGGGCTTTGCCATTTAAAATAAGAGGAAATAAATTATGAACCCAGAAGAATTTGAACATTATAAAATGCAGGAA
>JAHIVR010000008.1 GCA_018816625.1 Nanobdellota archaeon
GATGCTGAAATGAAGTTAATAGCACTCAGCGAAGTTAATTTCAATGTCCAAAAAAATTCTTTGAATATGATTACTGGACCGGCAGGGTCTGGAAAAACAACTTTATTTCATTTAATAATTTTAATGGATCGGGTTTGTAAAGTTTGTGGGTGTTGTTATTTTTTTATATGTTTTTGTGTCCAATTTTTCATTTTGTAGTGTAGATATATGAGTATTCCTTGTTTAGTTTTGTATTTCTTTTTTATTTGTTCTGGTTCTGTTTGTCTGTAGTAATTTTCTACTGTGTTGGATGTTCGTGGTATTTTAGTGTTTTCCATGAAGTTGGTGAGTCGTTTATAATCTGGTAAGATTTTTTGTTTAATGAATCGTTGTAAAACACTTGGTATTCTATCGAAATCATTTAATAAATTGTTTAGTCTTTTATTACTTGTTTTAAGGTCATATGTGCGGAATATGTTTTTGATATCGGTGAAATAAAGGCATAAACTGATTTTTTCACGATTTGTGAGTTTTTTACTGCGTAATTGTTTGTATATTTTGTCACCAATCATTTTAAACAAGTGAAAGATGCATAATTGATGTTTAACACCAATATAATCCATTATATTTTTATATAATGGCATATGATCTGTGGTGATTGATATTAATGGTTTATTAATCGTAGATTCTTGTATAAACTGTGTTATGGCTGTGGGTGTTCTTTTAGGGACTATTTGTTCAGCTACTGGAATATTACGTATTTGATCGTATAATGTTAATCTATACATTCTATGGCCATTAATTCGTAAAAATTGCTCATCATAAGTGTAATATCCGGAATAAAAACTTTCAGTGTTTTTAATCATGTTTTTAGTGTTTATTTTAAGCCAGTTTCGTATGGTTTGGTGTGATGGTGAATTTCCCAGGAAATTCTGTAAGTCTATCTGAGTTTTACGAAGCGAACGATAACCAGTCTCAATAAAACGTTCTATTTTTTCTTTAAATAAGTTAATATATCTTTTATAAGGTTTTATAATTGATTTGATGTTTGTAGTGGATTTTCGCCCGCAAGTTTTGCACAAGTATCGCCGCAAATAAACATTCAAAGGCTTGTTATCATCAATTAACAACTTTCTATGACGATATTCCTGTTTAATAACATTTTTAGAACGACAATAAGGGCAAGTTAGACTCATATATTCGAAATGATTGTTTTCGTGCAGATAAAGTTTTTGATTAATATTTCGAGCAGTATAATTGGGTTTTAATCGATCCTTTAAAATGGTTTCAAAATCGTGTTTTCCTGTGAAAAAATCGGAAAGTTTAAGTTGTATGGAGTCAATACTAAACTTGAGAGTAGGTTTTATTTGATTTCGCATGATAATATATCTACTCTCACCTAATACTTATATTTAACTACTCTAATTTTAAATTAAGACCCATTAAAATCTGGAAAATAATATTTCCAAAATTTTTTTCAAAAGTTCCAACACCCCTAAACTTTACAGTCTCTAATATTGTTATTATATTGTTTGAGCTTGTGAAAAGTAATGATTTCTATTTTTACTAATTGATTTTAAAAGCAATATTCACCTTAGATTTTTGATAATTCCAAATTATTCAATTAATTTTTCATATTTCATCAGGTATTCTGTTATTGCTATTCGGATCATGTTTGATTTACTTACATCACCCATAGCATAACCTAACTTTTCCAGGTCTTTATGTTGTTTTTCGGTTAGTTTTAGGTTAATTTGTTTCATTATTGCTTTTTCTTCCATCATTTATCACCTGTTTAATCTATATAAAATAGCTAAAATATACCTTTTTTGGTATTTATTTATATATAAAAATATCTTTAACATCTAACTTCGTTTAATTACCATATAACGAACATCAAAATGTAACCTTGAAGGTTACAAAATTCCAGGCCATAATGCCTTAAATCACTAAAAAAGAGATTATAAAGTTTATCTGAAAGGAACATTGTAACCTTCAATAAATTATATAAAATATAATTGGAAGTTAAAGATCTGATTAGGTTGTCAAATAATTGTTAAGTAATGTTAAATAACTAAATAATTGTTAAGTTACTTCATTTTCAAGAAAGTTTCAGGACCTATTTAGATTAAAATTACTCTTAATATAATGATACTAAGTTCAATAACTTACAATATAATGAAGATAAATAGTCCTATATTGATCCGTAGAAAAGTAAAAGAGTTTCTTAACAGTTTGGTAGTTATTAGTTAATCAATAAACCTAATATTTTCATTAGAACTGAATATTCAAAACAGATCTAAATATTTAACTTGGAACTAAATATTATGATTCACTAACAATATGCTTGTTTGATTTGAATATTTAGTTCTCTTAATAAGTTAAGCAACAATAGATAATTTTATTTGATTAGTGAACTTTTGATTACTAAACTATCCATAACTATCTTAAGTTTATCAGCAGTATCAGAGTCAAACGAAATACCAAGAGTATCTATACGGCCTGGCTGTTCTTTACTTTCACCAAGAATAAGGAGATATTCATAATATGCTTCTTGATCTCCACTCGCAGGAGTCAAATCATAATAACTTTGATAACCTGCTATACTTTTTGAGGAAGTATATCCTAGTTCAGTAAGACTGTTTTGGGCATCACCATCCATTCTACCTGTACTAATTTCTGCGTAACCGATTTCTTTACCATCAATGTCCTTAGTGTTTACTGCTGGATCCCATAATTCTAAATTTTCATTATCTCCACCTTGGGGAGCTAAGTTTCCATCAGAGTCTTTAATTGTCGTTCCTTCAGGTATTGTGAATTTATAATATTTATTTTCAAAAACATTAGATGCTTTTGCAGAGGTTGTTTCATTTGTAGTTGTTTGATTAAGTTTAGTTTGATTATCTGTATTGTTTATAGCATCAGGTGATACCATTCCACCAATTACTATAATTAAAATGATGCCCAAACAGCAAAATCCTACAATTCCCATAATGGCTTTTCGTTTATTACTTTGTTCATTCCATTGTTCTTTTATTCCTTTTTTATCAGTCATATTCTAATACCTCAATAAATTAACATGAATTTTATAGTTTTAACTATGATACCCAAACCAATCCCTGCAATCAAACCTGTGATGAATCTAAGATTATTATTGCTTTCCCTATATCCAAAGAATTGTGTTAAACCATCTAAAAATGTGGGAAATACTAACAAAAAAGCTATTAAAACCAGTAGATAATTGTATTGGACATAATTAAAAATAACAAAAATAAAATAAGAAAATGCTCCAATATAGATTCCAGTGCAACGAGAACAAATAGGAAAGTAGTAACCATTTATTTTAAATGTTCTTTCTGGTAATCGATGGCATATAAACACTTTAAATAGTTTTTTTGAGTCTTCAAGCAAGAAATGATTATCCATTATTCATACTTGATTTATTAAGTATAATATTATTTATCATTTGATCCTGACAACTTTTTATAACTTTCAGGTAACTTACCAGTAACATAATCCAAGAAACCCCTATTAGATAGATCACTAATTACTTTTTGTTGGCTGTTAATCTCTTCCAAAGCAACCCTTAACCTTTCTTGAAGATGATCATGTTTATTTCTTAACCTATCCAGTTCATTAGATAGTTTTTCTTCATTTTCTGTTGATTTTCTGTAAATATTCAGAGAATTATTAAGGGCTTCAATATCCTTTTTATTCTGATTATAATCTTCAAATAAATTTAAAATATCATCATAGGTTACTACGGCAACTTCCTGACCATCTTCAAATAAATCATTACCCTTCAGGATAACCTGATGCTGAATAGTCTTATATGTCTTACTAGTTCCATCTTTAAGCTTCCTTTTAATATTTCGCTGATATATCTTAACTGATCCTTTAATATAATCAATCATAGCCACTTAACCCCTACTTTTTAGTGTTTGTATATTATACAATACATTACGGAAACTGATTATTTACTACCTTCATCCCCAATATCTTCAA